>CAJONN010000188.1 GCA_905235955.1 uncultured Marinilabiliaceae bacterium | reverse complement strand
CCTTTCAATCCGTGTCATCTGTGTTCCAAATAAAAACCAGTGTTATCAGTGTGAAGAAACATTTGCACATCAACAAATTCCAACTTGCGAAACTTGAGTATTTTTAATTATTTTTGCAAAAAATTATCTAATGGCACAAAAAGGCACTGTAATAAAATCAACTGGTAGTCAGTATATAGTTAGAGCCGATGATGGTACTTTGCATACCTGCCGCATTAAAGGCAAAATGCGTCTCGACGACATCAAAAGTACCAATCCAGTAGCTGTGGGCGACTTTGTTATATTTGAAGATGCACCACTACACAATGCCGACGAAGATGGTGCGATAACTGAGCTCTTGCCACGCAAAAACTATGTTGTTCGCAAATCAACAAACCTCTCAAAGCAAACACATGTATTAGCTGCCAATGTAGACCAAGCTTTACTTGTTGTTACCATCAACTACCCAATAACCACACCTATTTTTATTGACCGTTTTCTTGCATCGGCCGAAGCGTATGGTGTGCCTGTTGTTATAATTTTTAATAAAGTAGACCGATATACAGCAGCCAACCTTGCCGAACTTGATGTATACAAAGATTTGTATTCATCAATGGGCTATCAAGTGATTGATGTATGTGCTAAGCAAGAACTTGGGCTCGACAAAGTCAAAGAAATACTGAAAGATAAAGTAAGCGTTGTCGCAGGGCATTCAGGCGTTGGCAAATCAACACTCATCAATCGCATACAACCCGGCTTGAACCTTAAAACTGACGAAATAAGCGAAGTAAACAATAGTGGCAAGCATACCACAACATACGCCGAGATGCACACATTTAGCTTCGGTGGCTACGTTATCGACACACCCGGCATCAGAGGTTTTGGCATCACAAACATCAACAAAGACGAAATATCGCACTATTTTCGCGATATATTCAGTATATCATCGCAATGTCAATATGGCAACTGCACACACATGCACGAACCCGGCTGTGCTGTAAAAAGAGCTGTAGAAGAAGGTACATTGGCACTAAGTCGCTATCAAAGCTACGTCAACATATATGAAAGTAGCACATCGAAGTATCGTTAGCATACTCTGTATTTGGTTTTGGGCAAACATACCAATGCTTGCACAAACTACAGAGCTAAACACCACCACCACCAATGGCGAATATGCCAGATATTGTGCTTACTACAATTGGCACTTCATTTGGCTCAATGCAGGAGAAGTCGTTTTTACTACAACGTTGCAAAACAATCAGTCGCAACCAACCTATAAATTGCAAGCCATAGGGCGCACACTTGGCGGGTATGACCATTTCTACTATGTGCGCGACACATTTACATCAGTTACCGATACACTTACATTGCAGCCACTTAGCTTTAGCCAAAACTGCTCAGAAGGCAAAAATATTACTCGCAACATCTATCACTACAATGCCACCAGTGGCTCTCTTACAGGCTCAGAATATCTCAAAGAGGGACGCAAAATAAAGAGCAATCGCACACTCAACCTTGCGTGGAATGGACTCTCGTTTGACGTGCTGACTATGGTCTACAAAGCGCGTAACATCAACTTTGCTCATTACAATGTAGGCGACAAAATTCCAATAAACCTAATAATCAACTCAGAAGTTTTTCCGCTCTACATACGTTATCAGGGCAAAGAAACCATTACGACCAAACATGGCGACACATACAAGTGTCTTAAATTCAGTCTGTTATTAGTCGAAGGTACAATCTTTTCAGGAGGTGAAGATATGACAGTGTGGGTTACTGACGACGATAAACGCGTGCCAGTAGTTGTTGATGCTAAAATACTAATAGGTTCAGTAAAAGCTATTTTGGCAGAATATCGTCACCTTTAAAAATCTTAATGATTTTTAAAAAAATCAAACATAAAACTCACAACTTCGTATATCTCACACGTGCGTTGAGATTTTTAGGCTTGCGCAATTATTGTTTTACCAAAAATAGTAATCATGAAAAAATACAATACAAATAGTGTCATCGGCATTGTTATGACACCTATTTTTATTATAGTTTCTGGATTTATAATCGCTTGCTTTATAGGATATTACGCGCAAAAAGAGGTAATGACAAAATATGAGCTGAAAATGCTTCAGAATAAGATGCGCGTGCTTGATATCAACTATAACCAAAAACGCACATCGATGCGAACAGCGGCTGAACTTTTGAATGATGAATATGGAGAACTATATAGAGCTATACGTCATAATAAAATGGACACATTGCAGATAGAAATGCAGTGGACATGTGCAAGTGCCAACCTTGAAGGATACATTGTTACAACTCTCGATGGCGAGGTGCTTTCATCGTCGTATGACAATGTTAAAGACGAAGAGTTGCAAGAGATAGTAAACATAACAAGGGCTAACAGATTGGTTAGTGGTGCCGGACGACTGATAGGCGACAAAATATGCGATTATTGCTCTATTGTTGTGAATGATAAAGATGCTGTAGTAGATGGTGAAGAAGGTGAAGAAGTTGGAGCGGGAGAAGATTTGGCTATTGCTATTATGATAGGCTTTGTGTCGAACGACAAAGAATCACTCGAATTTATTAAAAAAGTTAATGACGTAGAGATATACGTAATGGTGGGCGATAGTTGCGTTGTTACAACCGACGAAACTATAGATATGAGTTCAATAAAAGTGCCCTCACAAGCTGTTGATTCATGTTATATAAAGAAAGTAACATGGATAGGTAAGTGCCAAATAACTGACAGAGATGAGTTTGTTGGTTGTGTGCCACTTGTCGATTTCACAGGTAAAACGATAGGTCTGTTTATGACCAAGATAGATCGCGAAGTGTATGACATTATCACCAACATATTTATCACCTTTGTGTCGGTAGTGATAATAGGCGTATTTATCTTTATGATCATAATATTTATGCGCACCAAGAAACGCTTGTCAGACACCATAGTGCAGTTGGTAAACGAAGTGGGCATAATAGCTACAGGCGACCTTACAAAACAAATAAGTCAGCCACGTTTTGGCGAAGAGATAATGACTCTGGCATCGCAAGTGTCTGAAATGCAGCACAAAATACGTGAAGTAGTAAAACCCGTTGTTGAGTTGTCTGATTCGATAGTAGGCTCTATTGGTCAGCTTACAAGTGCATCGAATAGCATGTCGAACTCAGCCAACCGACAAGCAGCATCGCTTGAAGAAATATCGAGCTCGATGGAAGAGATGGGAGCCAACATACAGCAAAATACTGACAACTCAGTACAAACCAACAAACTTGCTGAAGAGATAAACGAAAAAGTAGGCAGCATGGGCGAAACAACAAGTAAGAGCTTTGAAGCCATCAGAAACATAGCTGCTGATATTGAAGGCATCAATGAGTTGGTAATGCAAACCAACATATTGGCACTCAACGCATCGGTAGAAGCAGCGCGTGCCGGCGAGCATGGCAAAGGTTTTGCCGTAGTAGCCAAAGAGGTTGGTAGGCTTGCTGATCAGACACACATTACAGCCGATGGCATCAACAAAACGGCAACATCGAGCATATCGCAAGCCGAAGAAGCCTTCAACAAAGTGACGGAACTATTACCAATGATAGAGCGTGTAGTAACGCTGATAAAGGAGATAACGGCAGCCAGCGTAGAGCAAAATTCTGGTGTAACTCAAGTGAATAGTGCCATAATGGACCTCAACCGCGTAACGCAAGGCAATGCAGCTACAGCTGAAGAAATAGCCGCTAGTGTGCAAGAGCTGCAACGCATGTTGCAAGATGTAACAGCATCAATAAAAGTATTCAAAGTATAATAGCTATAGTATATACATCGTATAAATGAGGTGGAGGATATATGCAAGTATGTCCTCCATTTTTTTATTTTATAATAATAACAATAATAGACTTTTTTTATTTTTGCAGAAAAATAAAATCAGACACCCATTCTAAAAATGAAAAAGAGAAGTATAGCCCAAATCATCATCCAACCTTTGTTTATACTTATATGTATAGCTCTTTCTGCTTGTATAATATTGTATATTACACAAATAAATAGAATCGACAGATATGTAAATGGCGATTTGAATAAACGCATAGTGTATGCAGCGTCAATTTTTGGCGATATGCAAAGCCATTTGGAAGTAGTGTCGGCAGAGTTGAGAAGCTCGCGTTCTGATGATTTGCGTGTAGCAATAGCTAAAGATGATGTAGACAAAATAGACGAAGAGGTAACTCAGGTAGTTCAGCTTTGTAATTTAGATGGCTATGTAGTTGTTGATTTGGATGGTAATATAAAAACAAGTAGCTATAGCAAAGTAGCTGAGACAGAGATTAATACCATAGCTCTGACGGTGAAAAATAGTGGCAAAGAAATAGGATTTGGTACATTCATAGACGGGAAAATATGCGAATATTTAGCACAAACATTCTATTCTGAAGCAGGCGATGCAACAAGTGTAGTATTCTTGGTTGGGCAGATAGTAAGCAAATACGAAACACTCGAAGCACTCAAAAGCAAAGTAGGCTTAGATATATATGTAATGGATAATAAGCAATGCCTTGCTACATCAGATACTACAGTTTCGATAGCCAATGTGCATTTGCTTCAAGAAGCTATCGACTCATGCTTAATTGGTAAAACTATATGGAGTGGCAATGCTACATTTCTTGGCGAGCAAACGCATATGTCGTGCATGCCATTCTATGATATTTTTGGCAATGTAATAGGCGTTGGAATGATGCGTTACAGAGAAACTATAACAACAGAAGTACGTTCGGCTCTCAAAATATTTGCAATAGTATTTGTGCTGGTAGTAGTATTTACGTGCTTTATGATGTCGTGGAGTGTTAGATACAGAATAGCTATTCCGATAGATGTGCTGATAGAAAAAATATCGCAGTTGGCCAAAGGCGACCTAACTGTTCACATAGAGCCATTCAATACATCAAATGAGATAGACAAACTTACCAACGACTTGAACATAATGAAACGTAAGATAAATGATGTGTTGCAGCCAGTTGTTGAAACTACAAACATCATCAATCAGACGGTAAGTGATGTGACAAAGGTTTCGAACAGTATATCAGATTCGGCCAACAGTCAGGCAGCCTCATTGCAAGAGATATCAAGCTCAATGGAAGAGATGGGAGCCAACATACAGCAAAATACCGACAATGCAATACAGACCAACAAACTATCAGAAGAGGTAAATGGGCAAATAGATGCATTGCAAACTTCGTCGAGCAAAAGCTATGAAGCTATACGCAGCATAGCTAACAACATTGAAGGTATCAACGAGTTGGTAATGCAAACCAACATATTGGCACTCAACGCTTCAGTAGAGGCAGCACGAGCAGGCGAGCAAGGTAAAGGCTTTGCAGTTGTAGCCAAAGAGGTAGGCAGACTTGCTGAGCAAACACACTCCACTGCCGACGACATCAATGCAGTAGCAACCTCGAGCATATCAGAGGCCGAAGATGCTTACAACTGCGTTGGACAATTGCTACCTAAAATAGAAAATATCACAAAACTTATAAAAGAGATAACAACGGCAAGCATTGAACAAAATGCAGGTGTAAGCCAAGTAAACACAGCAATTTCTGACCTCAACAAAGTAACTCAAGAAACTGCAGCAGCAGCCGAAATGATGGCAGAAAACGCACAAATAGTACAACGTCAGCTACAAGATGTGCAAAAAGCAGTAAGCATCTTCAAAGTAAAACGTAGCTAATACAAAAAGCAGAAAAGTTTTTAAATGAAACTCAAGTTTCGCAAGTGAAAAATGTACAGAAAATAAGCTATGAGAATGGGGCGAAAGGGGGTATATGCCTTCCAACAATTAGCACGGAACCCGATTTTCACCTCGCGGTTGTCGCCTTTGGCACGAAGCGTTAAGAAAATTATCGTAGCGAAGCGTTAAAAACGATTTTCTGTTTGAGC
>CAJONN010000187.1 GCA_905235955.1 uncultured Marinilabiliaceae bacterium | reverse complement strand
CAAACTTAGCAAAGTCGCCCACACCCGTTATCAGGTTGTTGCCTTCCAAGTCTTGGCTAAAACCTTGGGTTTCGTCAAATTCAAAACCATTGTAAGAAATGGCATTAGCCCTCGGAGCGAAGGCAAAAGAGATGAGGAAACACAATATTAATGCTGATAATTTGTGCCGTACAATACTATTGCATTCTCTAAAAAAACAAGAGCTATAAACATGAGTCTGTAGCTGCTGTACTACATTTCTCACACAAAAAGCGTACATTTTTATCATAAACCTTGGTATATAAATTCTAAAAAATAAATACATTGGGATTTGTTATTACGATTTTTTCATATATATGTTCATATCTCTAAAAAAAAAAATACAAATTTTAACATTTCACACTACAACATTTACTACGCAGAACATTTACGGCGTATAACGATAGCATATTATATCGTATCTATCTCAATAAACCCCCATCGCATTCTACCCCAGTAGAGACGTGACGTTTCACGTCCCCCCCCCCAAAAAAAAATCACTGATTTACAAAAAACGCCGAAGTCCACACCTGCCATTATAGCAGATGTGGACTTCTGACCTCTCTATTTTGTTTTTGTGCGTTTATTTCACTTCCCAAATGTCGTTAGTTTCAAGCAGTTCGGCAAAGTTGTGATACTTTTTAGCTGCTTTTACTTCCTCTATTTGTGCGGTTACGCAGTCGTCGTATGTAGGTGCGTCAACATCGCGTATTACACCAAGTGCTACGGGGAATCCGTCGCCATTGCCCATAAGAGCAAGTTTCAATTGCAAGGTATTGTCTTCAGCTTTGGCATCGTGCACCAAAATATCTTTTTCAGTGATGCCGTTTTCGCCTATTTTTACCACCTTCAGTCCAAAACCCTCTTGCACAAGACCATATTCATTGTTTTCACCAAAGATGAGGGGCTCGCCATGCTTTACATAGATAGCGTTTTTCTTGCGCACATCAGGTTTATAAACATCATCGTGTGTGCCATTGTTGAAGATAACACAATTTTGCAATATTTCGCATACTGCTGCACCTTTATGCTGATAGGCAGCTTTGAGTATCTCTACTGTGCCAACTGCATCGGTAGCTACGGCACGTGCAAAGAAGTGACCACGCGCACCAAAGCAAAGTTCTGCTGGGCGGAATGGGTCTTCAACTGTGCCGTACGGACTCGATTTGCTCACAAAGCCACGTGGCGATGTTGGCGAATATTGTCCTTTGGTCAGACCGTAGATGCGGTTGTTGAGCAGAATCATATTAAGATTGATGTTTCTGCGATTGGCATGTATGAAGTGGTTGCCACCAATTGCAAGTCCGTCGCCATCACCACTTATTTGCCATACGGTGAGGTTAGGGTTGGCAACTTTAGCACCTGTTGCTATGGCTGCTGCACGACCGTGAATGGTATTCATGCCGTATGTGGCCATATAGTGAGGCAAACGGCTTGAACAGCCAATGCCTGATATTACTGCTGTATTCCATGGAGCAACGCCTATTTCGGCCAATGCTTTGTGTAGCGACGCAAGGAAGAAGTGGTCGCCGCAACCCGGACACCAACGAGGTTGTCCTTTCTTGAAATCTGCTGCTGTAAATTCGCTCATTTTTTGTTTGGAATTATAATGTTAAACAACCACTTTTATTTCTTCAAGAGTCCTTCAAAATACTCAACAAGCTCTTCTACTACAAAGGGCTGACCTTTGACCTGATTAAACTGATATGGCACGAAGTTATCAACCTTCATACGCAGCCAACCAGCAAATTGTCCCATATTCTGCTCTGCTACAACCACCTTCTTAGCACTCTTCAGCACTTGGGCAGTATTTTTTGGCAGTGGATTGATGTATTTGAAGTGTGCAAGTGCCACTTTTTCTCCCTTGGCTGCCAACTCTTCCATAGCGGCACGCAAATGACCGTATGTACCACCAAAACCAACTATAAGCAGGTCAGGATTAGCATCGCCAATAACCTCTACATCGGGCACTTCTATTTTTTCAATCTTCTCAGCACGCAAGCGTGTCATGAGGTCATGATTCTCAGGGTCGGTGCTGATGGCGCCTGTTTTGTTATCCTTCTCAAGTCCGCCCAATATGTGTTGGAATCCTTCTCTACCCGGCACTGCCCAATAGCGTGTACCATTTGCTGCACGCATATATGGTGTCCAGCTACCTTTGAGCTCTTCGGGCACATAAGGTGGGTTGATGGCCGGATATTCTGCCAAGTTTGGCAATTTGAATGCACCTGAGCCGTTGGCAACGTAGGCATCGGTCATAAGCACTACAGGTGTCATGTGTTCGAGGGCTATTTTGCAAGCATCGTAGGCTGCATCAAAGCAGTCAGTTGGCGATGTAGCTGCAAGCACTGGCATTGGACTTTCACCATTTCTGCCAAAGAGGCATTGCAAGAGGTCAGTTTGTTCGCTCTTGGTAGGTAAGCCTGTTGCCGGACCGCCACGTTGCACATCAAGCACAACAAGTGGTAGTTCCATTATTACAGCCAAGTTCATAGCCTCTGACTTGAGGCAAATACCCGGACCAGAAGTTGAAGTTACTGCCAAAGCGCCAGCAAATGCAGCACCTACTGACGATGCGCAACCAGCTATTTCGTCTTCACACTGCACTGTAGTAACACCAAGCGACTTATGCTTAGAAAGTTCGTGGAGCACATCGGTAGCTGGGGTGATAGGGTATGAGCCTAAATAGAGCTTCAATCCGGCTTTTTCTGCAGCAGCTATAAAACCATAAGCTGTAGCTTTGTTGCCAGTGATGTCCATATACCTGCCCTTCACCTTTGTTTTTGACTCAATGCGATAAACATTGGCTACTGATGAGTGTGTATTGTGTCCGTAGTCGTAGCCAGCTTGTATCACCTTGATATTGGCTTCAGCAACGCCAGCCTTCTTGGCAAATTTTTCTTTCAAGAAGTTGAAAGCTATGTTTATATCGCGGTCGAAGAGCCAGCATACAAGGCCGAGTGCAAACATATTGCGGCACTTCATAATGCTCTTCACATCCATACCCGAGTCGGCCAAGCAATCTTTCACCATAGTAGATATAGGGCATGCAATGACTCTGTCAGGGTCTATACCCATCTCACCCAGATAGTCTTCGGTTTTAAAGGCAGCCTTTTCAAGGTCGCTCTTACCAAAACTATCAGTATCAATGATAATGGCGGCACCTTGCTTCGCATATTTATATTGTGTTTTGAGCGCTGCAGCATTCATAGCCACAAGCACATCGCATTTGTCGCCCGGTGTGTACACTTGCTTAGCTCCAATATGCACTTGGAAGCCCGACACGCCCGTCAGCGAACCTTGCGGTGCGCGTATGTCGGCCGGATAGTCGGGGAAGGTACTGATACTATTGCCAACGGTAGCCGAGATGGTTGAAAATATATTTCCAGCCAACTGCATACCATCGCCAGAGTCGCCAGAGAAGCGCACTGCTACCTCTTCTCGCTCTTTAATTTCTAATGTATCTGCCATATCGTCTTTTGAAAAAGGTTAATTTGCTATACTGATAGTGCAAATTTAATAATAAAATCCCCTTATGCAATAGCAAATTGTAATTATAACGTTTTTTTAACATTAAGTTATAATACAAACCTATGTTATTTTTTTTATACGTTTGGTGTAGTTAAGAAAGATGTTTCCTCATCACACAACTCTTTCATTTTAACAATCAAATCATTCCAACAATTAGCACGAAATTTATTTTGTAGAGCCGTGCCGTGGCGCGGCTCACTATCGCACAAATCATAGACCAACTCAAGTTTCGCAAGTGAAAAACGCACAGAAAATAAGCCATGAGAATGGGGCGTAAGAAATATACCCAACAAAATAACCTTTCAACAATAAGCACGGAACCCGATTTTCACCTCGCGGTTGTCGCCTTTGGCACGGAGCGTTAAGAAAATTATCGTAGCGAAGCGTTAAAAACGAT
>CAJONN010000186.1 GCA_905235955.1 uncultured Marinilabiliaceae bacterium | reverse complement strand
TGACGTTGCATCTTGTCAGCTATCTTGTTGTTGCAAAGGTTGCCTATCGAACCTTCATGAGTATGATGCAACTCACCATGGAACTCAAATTCACCTCGTTCGATAGCCATACCTACCTGCTTATACGCATCGCGGAATGGCACGCCCTCATTGGCTAAGCGGTTGACCTCTTCAACACTAAATGCCAATTTGTATTTCGGATCGTTCATAAGTCCGTCTACAACTTCCATGTTTTCAATAGCATACGTTGTTATATCGATGCAATCTTTTATTTCAGCAAAAGCAGGTATGTATACCTCTTTTATTATTTGCATATCGCGGAAATAGCCCGATGGCAAGTTGGTAGATATGAGGCGTATAGTGTTCGACACGCCTTGCAGTTTGTTGCAATGAGCACGAATAAGCTCAAACACATCAGGATTTTTCTTGTGTGGCATGATGCTCGAGCCTGTTGTCATTTGCTTAGGCAGATGAATGAAGCCAAAGTTTTGCGATGTATACAAGCATCCATCAACAGCGAGCCTGCCAATAGTTTCAGCCAACGATGCTATGGCAAATGCTACTATGCGCTCCGTTTTGCCTCGTCCCATTTGTGCATATACCACATTGTAGTTGAGGTCAGAGAAACCGAGCAAGCGCGTTGTAAGTGTGCGGTTGAGTGGGAACGATGAGCCATATCCAGCAGCTGCACCAAGCGGATTTTGATTAGCCACTTCGTAAGCTGCCTCCATCATTATCATATCATCGCAAAGGCTCTCAGCATAAGCGCCAAACCATAGTCCGAACGACGAAGGCATAGCCACTTGCAAGTGAGTATAGCCCGGTATGAGCACATTTTTGTATTGTTCGCTTTTTTGTTGCAAAACATCGAAAAGATGCTTCATACGATGCACAAGGTCTTCAATTTGGGAGCGTGTGTAGAGCTTGAGGTCGAGTAGTACTTGGTCGTTGCGCGAGCGACCGCTATGCACTTTTTTGCCAATATCACCAAGCTTGCGTGTGAGCATAAGTTCTACTTGCGAATGAACATCTTCAATGCCATCTTCGATAACAAAATTACCATTAATAGCTTCAGCATAGAGCTTTTTGAGTTCGGCAAGTAGCGCATCAAGTTCGTCTTTGGCTAATAGTCCAACACTTTCAAGCATTGTGATGTGTGCCATTGTGCCCATTATGTCAAAAGGGGCTAAGTGAATGTCGAGTTCGCGGTCGAGGCCAACAGTAAAAGTGTCGATTTTCTCATCAACATTGTATCCTTTATCCCAAAGTTTCATCTTCTCTATTTTATTTTTGTGGCAAAGATAGATATTTAATTATAAGTGACGTATTACAAATTGTCAAACACTATAGCTTCACCATCTGATTTTATTGAAATTTTTAGGTGGAAATATGATATCTAGACTTAACCGAAAGATGCGTGTTGGTTTAGTATTTTATTGTTTTGATATTTCTGTTTTGTTTATCTGTTTTTATATAAAAGCCATGTGTAGGTTTTGTAGTTTTCCGCCCGTTCAAATCGTAATAAGTATGAATACTATTATTTGAGTTGTTAATATCAATTATAGGTGTTTTAGTTAGTTCATAATCAGAACGAACATATCCGTATTTATTTTCTGTTGTTTGTCCAAAACTATTCATACCATCAATAGCGACAGCAACGTCTATTATATTTTCAACCTTTTCGTTGAAATAATACCATCTCTGATTAGTGTTTTGACAAGGTAAAATATGTGACGTAAAAATAACACCATAGAAAGCTGATGGTTTGATTAATTTCAAAGTTTTGGGTAATGCCGACATTTCAACTTCGTATGCATAAAAAAATGCCCTTTCGCCAATCTCTTCTAATCCTTCATGAAGAGTGATTTTTTCTAAGTTAAAATTGTCTCTGAATGCCTCAAATGGTATTTTTTTGACAGTATTTGGTATTTCAATACTTTCTAATTTTGAACATTTCAGAAAGGCTTGTCGTCCTATAGTAAGCAACCCTTCTGGAAGTGATACTGATTTTAAATTTTCACATTGTTCAAAGGCATTATCTCCAATATGCTTTACTGATTGAGGTAGTATAATCTCGTTTACCCCACATAGTTTGAATGCTTCAGAACCTATTGAATCAACACTTTGCCCGATTGTTATTTCTGATAAAAATTGACATTCAGCAAAAGCATTTTCTCTTATTTTTTTTACTGTATTCGGAATTTTTATATTAGTCAGTTTACTAACACAACCGTTTTTTCTATTTCTATGCTCTCCGTCGCTATTAGCCCATTGTGTTCGGCTCCTAAATGCTAAATCTCCAATTATTTCAACACCTTCAGATATTATGACCTCTTCGAGCGGATTTCCACTAAATGCATGCCAACCAATAGTTTTGACAGATTTTGGTATAAATAATTTTTTTATTTGATTAGAATTAAAGCCTGCTATATAACTAACTTTATTAGGAATTTCTAATTCTTCTATATCGTTAAATGCAAACGCATTAGTAAGTATAGTATCTACATTTTCGCCAAGTGTTAAATGTTTTATCAAACAATTAGAAAAAGCTTCTCGACCTATATGCGTTACAGAATTTGGTATTATTAATTCGTCAATATGCAACCCACAACAAAAAGTTTTTTCAGCAATATATTTTAGTGTATTAGGTAATTTTAGATATGTAATGTATTTTGTATATTCTTTTCTCCTTTTTGCATCATTATAATAGTAATTTTCAAATGCGCAGTCACCTATATACTCAGTACCATCTTCGAATATAACACTATCTGTTACACATGAAAAGAAAGCATCGTCGTCAATAATTCGTAGTGTAGATGGGAAGTGTATAGAAGTTGATTGTAAATAATTAAAACAATCAGCACTAATTCGTTTTACTCCGAGTGATTCAGGTATAATAAAAGTGCCTACTTCTGTCGGACCAGTATAATTATCAATTGTACCATCCTCAGTAATAGTTATTTCAGATGGTTGCAAAATATGTGTTGGTAAATTTTGTGCCTTGACAATAAAAGCTACAATTGATAAAAAAATTATAGAAAAAAACTTAGAATACATCTTCAATAGGTTCTATATCTTGTACAAGGCGAACGGGAAACCAAATATTTTCTACGCTTAAATTAGAAGCGCCAATAACAAAGCTTTCATTATTAAATCTGACATAATAATGTTTTGTATACTCATCAGTATTCAGTGTATCACTCAGCCAAAAATATTCAAAATCAGCATCCCATATGGTCTCTAATTTAGGATCAAAAAAGGCACCAGTCCCTACAAATTCTAGTCCTTTGCCAATTTTTCTATATTCTTCATATCTGCTTGTACAGGCAACGTTATCCCATAATTTTTTTGCATCATCAAGTGATGGAATTCTCCATTCTGATAATTCAATAAGATCATTAGGCACTTGTTTCAAATTTTTAACTTCAACTCCATTCAACGACATTGCCGAACTATATTTATAATATACAACGTTATCTGCAAATATGTCATCATCAACAGTTGCAGAACCTGCGACTCTAAGTGTTATATATTCTGAAAACCAACGTTGGTCACCAATAATAACTGTATAGAATTTTTCCTTACCTATTTTTACAGTTCCTCCATCAATGAAATGGTAAAGACCAGAAACAGTTTTGTTGGCTCTATCAGAAAATTCAAGAGGTTCACATTCTATAGTATCAGACTTAGCAAATTTTGGATTCTGAATCAATATGCTTTGAGATTCGTTGTCGTTTGTTTGTTCATAATAATCAGAATTATCACAAGACCATAATGTTATAATTAACAAAAGCATTGATAAAAGAAATTTATTTTTATTCATAGCGTATAAGTTTTATTTAACGGAAACAAAAATAGTGAAAAAAGTTTTAGAACGTATAACTTTTTATAGTTATTGCAGAAAAAATAGTTTTGTAGTTATAAATGATTTTTTGCTACTGAAACCGACTGTGATAATTAAGTTATA
>CAJONN010000185.1 GCA_905235955.1 uncultured Marinilabiliaceae bacterium | reverse complement strand
TGCGTTTTCTGTGTCATCTGTGCGAAAATAAAAAAACGATGTTATGCGACACAAAAAGTAAAAACTTCCGCCCTCCCAAGAAGGAGAGAACGGAAGCTCGAAAAAAAATCCAAAAATATGAATCAAAACTATATAAAAGGCTATTATTTTACGCTGAATGTAAGTGGCGTACCTGATTGGCTGTTGCCAGCTACCCAAAGGTCGAAATCGCCGGGCTCAACAACATACTTCATGTCGATGTTCCAGAAAGCTAAGTCGCTAACTGGTAGTTCGAAGCTAAGTTCTTTTGACTCGCCAGCTTTGAGACTTATACGCTCAAAACGCTTGAGTTCTTTTACTGGACGAGTAACAGTGCCAACCTTGTCGCGCACATAGAGTTGAGCTACTTCGGTAGCATCGTAGTTGCCGGTGTTGGTGAGTTTGTATGAGACTTTGATTACGTCAGACTTGCCATATTCGGTTTTGTCGATAGCTATATCAGAATACTCAAATGTGGTGTATGAGAGTCCGTAGCCAAATGGGAAGAGAGGCTCCCAACCTGCATCGAGATAGAATGAGCGGCAACCGAGCGATGTTTGTCCGGCTTCGACAGGAATGTTGTCTATCAGCACTTCGTTGCCCTCTACTGGTCGGCCAGTATTGTTGTGAGCATAGTAGATAGGCACCTGACCAACATATTTTGGGAAGGTCATTGGAAGTTTGCCAGAAGGCACTGCTTTGCCCCACAGCAAGTCGGCTATAGCCGGACCGCCCATCGTGCCCGG
The DNA here is from genome assembly GCA_905235955.1 of uncultured Marinilabiliaceae bacterium. GTDB lineage: Bacteria > Bacteroidota > Bacteroidia > Bacteroidales > Marinilabiliaceae > W3P20-009. The sequence goes on along the minus strand of CAJONN010000185.1, from coordinate 3,234 downwards.
ATGGAAGTTGAAGAGCACAGCGTTGGCTTTTTCTACTTCGCTACCGATAGTGAGCGGACGACCAGCAATGACAACCAACACAAGTGGTTTGCCTATCTGAGCAAGTGCATCGATAAGTTCGCTTTGTGCACCTTGCAAGCCTATATTAGCGAGGCAATGTGCTTCGCCAGAGAGTATTGACTCTTCGCCTACAAATGCCAGAATAACATCGGCTTTGCGTGCAGCACTTATAGCTTTACTTATACCCTCTTTACTATTGTCGCGGCTATAAGCTAAACCTGCTTCGTATGACACACTGACGTTGTTGCCAACAAGTTCTTTGATAGCTGCAAGTGGCGTAACGGTGTGTTCTTTTTCGCCATCGAAAACCCAAGTGCCCATTTGATCGTGCTGTGCATCGGCCATTGGACCTATTATGGCTACGCTCTTCACATTGTCAGAGAGAGGCAAAATGCCGTCGTTTTTGAGCAATATGGCTGCTTTGGTTGCGGCATCTTTGGCACTCTGCAAATGGCTTTCAGCATATAGAGTTGACGAGGCTAAATCTTCGTCGGTATACGGATGCTCGAACAAGCCCAATTTGAACTTTATGCGAAGAATGTTGCGCACTGCATTATTGATGGCATCGATGCTAACATCGCCACGCTTAACGGCTTCGGGCAACTCTTTTACAAACGAATAGCCAACCATCTCCATATCAACACCAGCATTGACTGACTTAACGGCAACCTCATAGTTGTCGGCACAGAAGCCGTGAACAACCATTTCGCCTGACGAATTCCAGTCGGTAACTACAAAGCCGTCGTAGTTCCACTCATTGCGGAGCACTTGCTTGAGAATGAAGCTGTTGCCAGTAGAAGGCACACCGTCATTGTCGTTGAACGAAGTCATGAATGAGGCAGAACCGGCTTCAGCAGCTGCCTTGAACGATGGCAGATAGACGTTGCGCAATTTGCGTTCAGTAATTTCAGTTGAGTTGTAGTCTCTACCGCCCTCGGCAGCACCGTAGCCAACAAAGTGCTTGGCGCAAGCTGCCATTGCGGTAGGGTCAGAGAGTTTGTTGCTCTGATAGCCTCTGACAGTAGCTGCACCCATAACAGATGCGAGGTAAGGGTCTTCGCCATAGCCCTCAGCAAGTCGGCCCCAACGTGGGTCGCGAGAGATGTCGAGCATAGGCGAAAATGTCCAACGTACACCACACGATGTAGCTTCAACTGCTGCTATACGTGCGCCACTATAAGCTATTGTAGTATCGAAAGTTGCAGCCTGACCAATAGGTATTGGGAAAATGGTTTTGAAGCCATGAATAACGTCGCGAGCAAGGAGCAACGGAATGCCCAAACGCGACTCTTCAACTGCTATTTTTTGCAACTGATTGATGCGTTTTGCATCAACTTCGTTGAGTATAGAACCCACCTCGCCTTTGACAATGAGGTCGTGCATTTCATCTATGCTACCACCAAACGACGATATTTGGTTCATCTGACCAATTTTCTCTTCGAGCGTCATTTGGTTGAGCAGCGAGTCGATGCGTGCTTCTATCTTCGCATCGCGCCCTGACGATGGTTGCTGATGTGCACATGCTGAGAATAGCATTATGCCACACAGGGCTAACGATGTTTTTGCTATGTTTGCCATAATATATTAGTTTTTTGTTTCTTGTTTTATGTTCAACTTCATTGATGATATATAATCGGTTTGTGGATTGCAATTGCTAAACTTTGTGTTCTCAACAAACTGCATCAGTATTTGCTTTGCAACTTCCTGATTTGGACGAGCTTCGCGCCATTCACTGTAACTATTTCTTGAAGTTTCAGAGAACTTCACTATCACAGAGTCCCACTCAGCTGGGCGTTCTATACCCATCATACATGAGCTGTCGAGTTTTTTGTATGGCCAGAAGGTGTAGCCTATGTTGTTTTGCTTCATTACCGCTACAAAGTTGGCTTGCCACTCGTTGGTGTTATGACCAATTTCGCCCATATACATTGGTAGGTTTGTCTTGTTGCGAAAAACGATGTACTCTTTTATCGCTTCGGCTGTTGCATCGCCGCCATATCTGTGGCAAGTGTACATTATGTTGTCATCGAACACCCAATCGTCGAACATAAAGAAGAACGAGTTCCAGTGAGCACCGCCAAGCAATATGACGTGGTTCGGGTCAACCTTGCGTATGGTTGCTACGGCTCTTTTGTAGAGAGGCTGAAGGAGCGTGTAGAGCGTATCTTTGTTGCTAAAGTAGTGCGCTATTGGCTCGTTCATAAGTTCGTAGCCCAGTATGGTTGTTTCGTTTTTGTAGTGCGAGGCTATTTGCTGCCAAATGTCGCAGAAGAGTTGCTGCGAAGGTTCGCTCTCGAAGAGCCATGGGTAGCCGTAGCCATCGTCGATGTTGTCGCCCGTCTGACTGCCCGGACAGTCGTGCATATCGAGAATGAGGTAGAGCCCAAACTCTTTGCACCACTCTACTACTTGGTCGATGCGACGAAATCCGTCTTGATTGCTGTGCAAGCCCATATAATCTTCGTCGGTGAAGAGTTTGTAGTTGAATGGAAGGCGAATGGTGTTGGCACCTTGCTGACTGATGAACTCAATGTCGGCGCGTGTGATGTAGTTGTCCTTGAACCTGCTCCAAAATTCGGCAGTAAAGTCAGGACCTACAAGTTGCTTGAGCATAAGGTCGATCATCCATGGCGAGTTGGTCTTTGAAAAGCCAAACATGTAGCCTTCGGGGTTGAGCCAATTGCCAAGGTTGGTGCCTTGTATGTAGAGCCTTGTGCCATCGGGCTTGACGAGGTTTGGTCCATCTACGCGCACAAAATCGGTCGGTTTTGGCAAAGGAGGTGCACCAGTACAGGCAGCCATCAATGCCATTGTAGCTACATACGTACTTAGTTTTCTGATCATCTGTGTTGTTTGTTGTGTTATGGGTTGTTACTTTTGGAATACGCGCACGTAGTCGACCATCATAGTTACAGGCAGAGCCGATTCGTCGACACCCCACATGCCGCCCCAAGAGCCGCCCCAAGCGAGGTTGAGAATGATGTAGTAAGGCTTGTCGTAAGGATAGTTGCGAATGGTGCCATCCGACTCATAATTAAGTTGTTCTTTACCATCAACGTAAGTTCGGATATACTCTTTGGTCCATTCGATGGCATAGATATGATATTCACCCTCAGCATTTTCGATGGTCATGGCGTGAGTAACTTGCGTATTGTTGGTATGCACGTGTCCTTC
>CAJONN010000184.1 GCA_905235955.1 uncultured Marinilabiliaceae bacterium | reverse complement strand
TAGGTCGCCGCCCCTTGAAACAAGAATCCTCTTCAGTCAATATGATTGAAGAGGATTTTTTGCATATACGCATCGCTGTTTTTTCCCCTTCGCACTGATGACACAGAAAACACATAACGAAAATCTGATTAAATAGATTTTTAGGTAAATACGCAGAATGTAGATACGTGCCGTGGCGCGTCTAAATGAAAATCCGTGCAAATCCTTTCAATCCGTATCATCTGTGTTCCAAATAAAAACAGTGTCATCAGTGCGAGAATAAGAAAAATAAAACATTTATGTAAAAAATAAGTAAAAAATTCATTATGAATTTTAAAATTTGTAATATTGCACGACTAATTAAAAAAGTTTATATGAAAAATTTAATATTATTAGTTTTATTAATCTTTGCAAGCGTTGCAAGCCGAGCACAAATGGCTCAGTTTCAGGCTCTTTATATCTATAATTTCGCAAAAAATATAGGTTGGCCTGCTGATGATGCTTCTAAAGATTTGGTTATTACTGTGATTGGCGATAATAGTTTGGCAACTGAACTTAGTAAACTTGCAGCTACTAAAGCTATTGGCGCACGCAAAGTAATTGTTAAAGAATCAGCCACTCCAAATGGTATACAGAAGAGCGATATCGTTTGCTTGGGCGAAGCCAAAAGTTCTCAAATTGACGCACTTGTAAGTGCACAAGAGGGTAATAAAAACCTTATTGTCAGCTGCAAAAAAGGGCAGTGTGCACAAGGTGCAGGCATCTCATTTCTCTCAGAAGGAGGTAAACTAAAGTTTGAGATCTCTAACAAAAACATCTCAAGGCGTGGTCTACAAGTGAGCCAAAAATTGCTTCAACTCGGTACTGAAGTTGATTAAATCTATTCGGTTTTTCTTTATTTAAACAAAATATCTACATTTGCATTCAAATCTAAAAAAATAGAATGTAAAATAGACTATTTATAACAACTTTCACTAAGATGAAAAAACAATTTTTTATGGGGTTGCTGTGTATATCTTTGACAGCAAACAATATATCAGCTCAAGATAGGCTCACACGTGAGCAAATACTTGATATGAGCATAGAGCAACTCAGCGAACTCCCACTCGAGGATCTTATGCAAGCAGTAGCAACGCTCGGTGTTTCAAATATCGACGAACTATTTGCACTCATAATGAATAAAAACGTAAGTTCCGCTTCAAAAACTGAAGAAGACTCATTTACATCGCCACTCTCATCTACTGTTATTACTAGAGAAGAGATGCGCACATACGGCATCTCAACCATTGAAGAAGCCTTCCGCCTTATACCGGGTATGATCGTATCAGAAAAATACAATGGCATATACGATGTGCAAATGCGAGGTCTGAACAACATACCAGACAACAACTTGCTCTATTACACTGACAATATGAACGTGTTGCTTATGATCGATGGTCGTATAAGCCACAACTATGGTATGGGCTCACCTACAATGGAGTTTTTGCCAATATCTATTGAAGATGTAGAACGTATAGAGGTAGTGCGTGGTGCTACATCGGCATTGTATGGTCCTAATGCTGTAAATGGTGTGATAAATATTATTACCAACAAGCCAGACCAAAACAATTATGCCGTAGAGGGTAGTATGCAGGTAGGTAACAATACATCGGTAGGCGATGTTGCATTTCGTCAACGCATCAACGACAAGTGGGCTATTGGTCTGACGGGTAATGCACAAATACGCAATCGTCCTACAAGCGATATCTATTTACTTCCATCTTCTTCAGCTTATTATACTGATGACCCAAGTGAAATTTATAAATTGGGAGATATGAGCAAGGAGGAGATAGGTGGATTGATACTATCTGGAAAACTGACTGATTATACTCAAGGTAAGTTTATTAGTGTAGAGGAATATAATAACAATCTTGTCTCTTTTGCTCCTAACGGTGATAACTATTTTGCTTATCCTACCAGAGCAGTAGAAAATGATGTGAATAATAGTTGGAAAGATCCACGCATTAGTCGGCGTACGTATGGTGTCAACGGATATATTACATTCAATCCGAACGAAAAATTGCGTTTTGACCTTACTGGTGGCTATCAAGATGCTTATATACAAAATACATCGGTGGGTAATGATGACAATGCACCTCGCGGTAGAAAAGCTAATACTTGGTATCTGAACTTCAACTCATCTATATACAACCTCAAGTTGGCTGCCGATGTGTGCAATGGTTCGTATGATTTTGTTGTTGGTGGTCAGGGCTTTAAAATGAAAAACAGTAGCGTGTCGCAAGTGCAAGCTGAATATGATTTCAATGTAGGCAGATTGCAAATACGTCCGGGAGTAAGCTATCAGATGCTATACTACAAGGGCGAGACCGAATATTTTGATTATGGCAAAGGACTTGAAGAACTTTGTACATTCTTTGGTTACGAACGAAATGGCGATGACCATACATATATGTATGACTTTGCACCAAACATTCGTTTAGATTACAAAGTTGGTGGCGCACGTTTCATTGGAGCCTTTCGCGAAGATAAAACTCGCTATCCTGACAAATGGAATCCGAGTTGGCAATTCTCTGCAAGCTATGAAATAAACAACAACAACTTCATACGTTTGGTATATGGTCGCTCGTTCCGATCTGCTGCATTTGCCAATACAAGTAGTAAATACTCATGGCCTCGTACCGATCGTGGTGATCCGAAAGAGATGCAATATTTGGGTAATACAGAGTCACCTCTCGTACACATCGACAACTATGAGATAGGTTATCGTTGGCGTCCTACTGAGAAGATACTTATCGATGCAGAAGCTTTCTATTCAAGGAGTAAAGATTATGGAGCACTGAAATCTTATGCATCAATGCTTGTAACTAAGCAAGATGTGCTTACAGGTGTATTGGCTGATCTTATGCCTCAAATATTTCAGGCTATATATTCAGGTGGTGATATGAGTTCTATGAATAGTTCTGTAGCTGCTGCAATTGGAAATGCAATAAGCACAAAAAGCCAATTCCGCTATGATGAAATGCCATTTAAGGTGTCACAATATGGTGTAGGTCTTAATCTCGACTGGATTATATCTTCAAAATTGATAGCTAAGGTAAATGCCAACTTCCAGCATACTACTATCGATAACTATTATAAATATAGTCAGACAGAGATGATAGAAAAACAGTTGAAAAAATCTTATGAAGTTTCTATGACAAGTTTGGAAGAACTTATGACTGAAATAATAGGACAATCATTGGGAAGCGGTAACCCTAATAAATATTTGAACGACTTGTTTAGTACACATACAAATGTTGAGCCTTATAAAGCTGATTATGATGCTCGTCGTGAAGCATTGCTCAACGAACTGCTTGAAACATACGCAAAAGGAGAAACCTATGGGAATGGTGATAATCCGCTCGGATTATATTACTTGCTCAAATACAATATAGAATACGATGCCGCAACCAATGAATACAATATTGGAAGTTCGGTAGCCGAAAATCTTGAGCTATCCGATAATCACAAGCATAAGGCTACTCCAGATTTCTATGGTATGTTTGGTCTGATATACAAGCCAATAGATAAACTTACAGTATCAGCATTTGGCAACTATCAAAGTAAACGTGAATACACTACCAACTATGGTGTCGCAGATGTTGATCCTATATTCACAATGAACTTGAAGTTGGGTTATAAGCCTATATCAAACTGCGAAGTATTCTTCAATGCTCACAACCTCTTCAATAGTCAGAAAAGAGAGTTTATATACACTGATAAACTCGAAGGTATATACACCGTAGGTGTCAATTTTGCCTTCTGATATATTTCTCGCTTTTAATATAGTTTGTAGATAAATAAAAGACGCTTAGCCATTATGGTTAGGCGTCCTTTTTGTGTTCTTTATTTTATAAACTCAAGTTTCGCAAGTAGAAATGTTCTGCAAACAAGTCCCCAAACACGGCTTTTTCATTAGTCTTTTACTTTTTATTTCGCTTCGCTCAATCATCTTCGGGTCTGTGCCGACAGAAAAAGTAACAAAAAGAACTCGTCGCTGTTGCCACTCCGCTAAAAA
>CAJONN010000183.1 GCA_905235955.1 uncultured Marinilabiliaceae bacterium | reverse complement strand
AAAGCCGTGTTTGGAAATTTGTTTGCAGAATATTTCTACTTGCGAAACTTGAGTAAGTTAGGGATATACACGACTCTTTCATTTAACTCAAGTTGCACAAGTAAAAACGCACAGAAAATAAGCACTGAAGGGGCGACAGAATTGATACGTTCCCCTTTGGGAGCTACCTCACTTACGAAACTTAGGAAATCACCCACACCCAGACAATAAAAAAAATCCGCAACATCTATTCAGATATTGCGGATTTCATCTCGGTGATCCAACTGGGGCTCGAACCCAGGACCCCAACATTAAAAGTGTTGTGCTCTACCAGCTGAGCTATTGAATCTCCCTTAGTAGCCCTTGGTCTTCCCAAAAGCGATGCAAAGATAGACCTATTTTTTTTACCACGCAAGAGTTTGGGGCGTTTTTTTTATCCTTTTTACATTTATTCACTTTTGAGCAACTTCAGCTACGCGTTGTGCCAACTCTGCAAACGCCATTCCTGTGATGCTATTGCCGTTCAAAGCTATAGGCGTACCTTTATCTGCATTATCACAAATACTCTGAACTATAGGTATTTGCGCCAGCAGTGGCACATTCATTCTCTCTGCCAATGCCTTTGCACCACCCTCGCCAAATATATAATATCTATTGTTGGGCAATTCGGCTGGAGTAAACCATGCCATATTCTCTACTATGCCAAGTATTGGCACATTTATTTTTTCGTTCTGAAACATATTGATGCCTTTTATAGCATCGGCCAAAGCTACCTTTTGTGGTGTCGACACTATTATTGCACCTGTTATTTTCACTGTGCTCACAAGTGTGATGTGTATGTCGCTGGTGCCGGGAGGCATATCGATGAGCAAATAGTCGAGGTCGCCCCAAGCTGTGTCAGTTACAAGTTGTTTGAGTGCATTCGATGCCATACCTCCACGCCAAACTGCAGCACTCTCTGGATCTATAAAGTAACCTATCGAGAGCATCTTGACACCATATTTCTCTATTGGTTCTATCAGCTCTTTGCCTGTCGCACCTTTCTGTTCAGAAAGCACCGGGCGCGCTTCAACGGTATCAAACATGATGGGTACCGACGGACCAAATATGTCGGCATCGAGCAACCCAACGCTATATCCGGCTTGTGCCAATGCTACGGCAAGGTTGGCTGTTACGGTCGATTTACCTACTCCGCCTTTGCCCGATGCTACGGCTATTACGTTTCTAACTCCGGGCAACGCAGGCTCTTCTTCGGGCTTGGGTTGTGTTTTTATCTTTACAAAAATGTTGTCTTCTATCTCTACCTCGTTGCCTAAGTCGCGTTTGAGTGCCGCAATGCAGTCGCGCTTGATGGCTGCTACGGTTGGGTCGTTGGGACGTTCAAAGAGCAGACTGAAGCTTACTCGCTTGCCGTTTATTCTGATGTCGTCTTCTACCATGCCAAGGCTTACTATGTCTTGTCCTTTGGCAGGATGTATTACGGTTTTGAGCGAATCAATGATGAGCTTCGGATAGTATTCCATTTTTTCTATATTCTTTGGTTGGTTTGTTTTTTCTCTTGCACACCACGTCCTACCATGTGATAGGTGTCGGGTTCTATCTCTATGTTGGGTTCAACAAGTGGATGAGCTGGAAGGGTAAATTTGAAGTTAGTCCGTACTCTATCCATTTGCTTTCGTAGTATGTTTGTATCGATAATATTTCGTCAGAATAGCCTGAGTTGTATAGGTCGCTGAGCATTGCTATGGGAGTTATTTTATTTTCGCTGAGCATTGCTTTAGTATATTCATATAGGAACGGACTATCAGTTTTTAGATGCACAAATCCATTAGGTTTCAAGAAGTTGCGATATCTACTTAGCATCAGTGTACCAACAAGGCGTTTGCGTTCTTTCTTCATCTGAGGGTCAGGGAAGGTTATCCATATTTCGCTCACCTCGCCAACACTAAAGAAGGCTTCTATGAATTCTATTCTGGTGCGGATGAAGGCTACATTTTTCAGTCCTTCTTGCTTGGCCTGTGTAGCGCCCGTGTGCATTCTGGCTCCTTTTATGTCGATGCCTATGAAGTTTTTGTTCGGGAAGAGCTTGGCAAGTCCAACGGTATATTCACCTTTACCACAACCAAGTTCAATAACTATGGGATTATTGTTGCCAAAAAATTTTTCACCCCAACAACCTTTCATTCTGAAGTGTAGTTGCTGAGGTAGATTGGTGTCAGCATTGTCAGTTGATGTGCATAGCTGACTATAATCGGCTTGGAATACATGGTCGTAACTGTCCATGTCAGCAAATTTTTGCAGCTTATTCTTGCCCATCGTTTTTGCTTATTTTTAGTCCCAAACTATGTATACCTCTTATGTCGGCATCGCGCATACCATGACTAACGCGGAAGGTATATTGCCCGCTTTTAGCAAAGCGTGTATTGAGTCTATATGGGCATTGCAACGAGTACAAACTACCCCACCCCGCGCCACGCCACGAGCCGTCGTTGTTGGCCAATATGCATTCTACTGTGTCGCGTTGCATCTCGCCATCGGGCGAAATTACATCAACAAAAAGCCAAAGGTTGGCATATTTGTAGAAGCTTTGATTGCGTATCTGAAACGATATGTCGTAGGCTTCGTTGGTGTTAGCTATGTCGGCTCTGAATACTGCAAGCGAGTCTTGCCCCCAACCTGCATTGGGCAGTGCTACGTAGCTATTATACACATCGGGTTCACCACATGCTACTATCGTTGCCAATGTGCATACCAACAACACTATTTGCCATATTTTCTTTACTTGTTTCATTGTTGTGGCTGTTGTTCGTTGTTGTTATTGTTGCCTTCGCGTGACTGACGTTGACGATTGTTGTTGTGGCGGTCGCCATTTCGATTGTTTTGTCGACGACGATTGTTGTCACGTCGGCGATTGTTGTCGTGCTGCTGACGATTATTGTTGTTATTGCGCTGCTCGGTTTGCTCTACGTTGTTGCTTTGCGTTGTTTGAGCAACAATGTTTGTAGCTTCGTCGAGCACTGCAAGTGGGTCAGCTGCCAATGTCTGAGCAGCAGGTCGTTGCTCGGCTGGCTGCTGTGGTTGTGGTTTATTGTCAGCTTTGGCATTCCGACGGTCGGTTGAGTTGCGCTTATTGTTGTCGCGGCGGTTGTTGTCACGACGATTATTATTGTTGCGTTTTTTATTTTTATCGTCAAAGCGAGTAAGGTCTTCAAGTTCTACTACATTGCTATAGCCCATATCGTCAGACACGGCTTGCATTAGCTCTGAACTTTCAAGTTTTTCTGGTATATGTCCGCTTTGGTTTAGCTCTTGTATTTGGCGCACATGGTTGGCATCTACGGCAACAATGTTTTGTGGACGGTCTTTTTCAGGCGAATACCACATAATGTTTTTGAAGATGTCATATTTGAAGAAGTAGAATGTGCCATTTTGAGTTTGCAATGGCACATTGGTTGGCGGAAATGTTTGCAATGCATCGAGGTAGCAGTCGAGCTCATAATTGAGGCAACATTTGAGTTTGCCACATTGTCCTGCAAGCTTTAGCGGATTGAGCGAAATGTCTTGTATGCGTGCCGAGTGTGTTGTTACGCTTACAAAACTTGTCATCCACGATGCGCAACATAGTTCTCTGCCACATGGACCTATGCCACCTATTCTGCCAGCCTCTTGACGTGCACCTATCTGCTTCATCTCTATGCGCACATGAAATTCGTTGGCAAGCAGTTTTATTAGCTCTCTGAAGTCTACACGTTCATCGGCTATGTAGTAGAATATGGCTTTGGTTTTGTCGCCCTGATATTCTACGTCGCCTATTTTCATGTTTAGGTTGAGTTGCTCAGCTATTTTGCGACTCTTTAGCATTGTGTCTTGCTCCAGTGCTTGTGCTTCTTGCCATTTCTCTATGTCGGTTGGACGAGCTACACGATATACGCGCTTAAACTCATAACTCTCTGGGTTTATGCGGTTTTTATACATTTGCAAATATACAAGTCTGCCCAGCAATGTCACTTCGCCTATGTCGTGTCCGGGCGACGACTCTACGGCTACTATGTCGCCTTTTTTGAGGCTTAATCCGTTGCTGTTTCTGTAATATCCTTTGCGTGTATTTTTAAATTGCACCTCTACAAGATCGCTTGCGTTGGGCGGTTCAGGCAGGTCTTCGAGCCAGTCATATACGTGTAGTTTGCCACCTCTTACGGCGCATGTACCACAGCAGCTATGGCCACTTACAGCTTGGCATTTACCGCCAATTTTCTCTTCAGCTATATAGTCGGCCGATTCTTCTGTATTGTTGTTTAATATCTCGTCCATGGTTTATTTCTGTTTGGTGGTAGGGTGGGTTTTATTCTGGTCTTTTCTTCTTCAGATGAATAGTTATCTGCAGAAGCATATTCATCATTATCATGTTAGCGTTGCCATTTTGCTCTATTTGCGCTATTGCTTCGTTCACTATTTCTGATAGTTGCATCACATTGTTGGCATGAATAAATGGCGCAAATTTCTTCAGAAACGCCTCTTCTTGTGGCGTTATGAAGTTGAGTTGTGGCGTATTGAGGTTCATCACAAAGCTTTCGCGAAGCATGTGAAGTGTGTAGTTTAGCTTATCTTTGAGCTGTTCGCGAGTATATGTTTTTGCTGCATTCTCGCTTATTTTCATCATGTTGGTAACATTTGCCACATAGCAGCAACGCATTATCTGCATAAAGAGGTCTAAGTCTTCTGACGTTTGCTCTGCTGAGTCTATTATCTGCATCGCCTTCACATAGCTACCCTCTGACATGTGTGCAATGCGTTGGGCATCGGCTGCAGATAGGTTGTATGTTGTGGCAATATGCTGTGTCAGAGCCTCTTCTGTTATTGGAGGCACTTTGAGTGTTTGGGTTCGACTCAGTATTGTGGGCAATATCTCTGATGCGCTATTACTTGCCAATATAAATATTGTATCGGCAGGTGGCTCTTCAAGTATCTTGAGTATTTTGTTCGATGCCGCTTCATTCATCAGTTCAGGCCTCCACATTAGAAGTATCTGATATTTAGCTTCATACGGACGCATCGACAGCTTTTTATGTATCAGCAACGCATCGTTTTTGCTTATCAATGTTTGCTTATCGGCACCTATCTCATTGTTCCATTCTGATAGGTCAAAGTAAGGTTTGCGACATATTAGGTTGCGCCATTCGTCAATGAATGTATCACTCGATGTGCTTTCGTCTTTTTTTACTACAGGAAAAATGCAATGCAAGTCGGGATGCATTATTTTTGCCATTTTTCTACATTCGGGGCACACTCCGCACGAGTCGCCACCTGATTTATCGCCCGTGCAGTTGAGGTATTGAGCAAAGGCGAGCCCCAAAGCCAACGAGCCAGCACCATCGTTGCCCAATAGCAACATAGCGTGCGGCACACGCTTATTCGCATACATCTCAAGCATGTGCCGCTTTATTGTTTCCTGACCTATTATATCTTTAAATTGCATTGTCGCATCTGTGCACTATTGGGCAAAGTTAGCTTTTTTTTCGTTCCTTCCCAATATTTTACCATAGCTCCACAGTTCTTTCATTTAAAAACTTTTTCTCTTCTCGCTTCGCTCAAACAAAAGCACTACGGTTTCAATTATTCAGCTCAAGTTTCGCAAGTAGAAATGTTCTGCAAACAAGTCCCCAATATATGACCTTCCCATTAATTTTACTTTTTCTTTCCGCAAGAAAAAGTAACAAAAA
>CAJONN010000182.1 GCA_905235955.1 uncultured Marinilabiliaceae bacterium | reverse complement strand
AAAAAGTAAAATTAATGGGAAGGTCATATATTGGAAATTTGTTTGTAGTACATTTCTACTTGCAAAACTTGAGTAATATAAAACAACGACCAAAACAGACAAAAATGGAAGCAAAGGATATATCTTTGCTTAATCTTTTATCAAATCAAAAAAAAACAACAGTATGAAAGTGTGTGTGGCCGAAAAACCATCGGTAGCTAAAGAAATAGCAAATATCTTGGGAGCAACAACAAGTATGGGCGGCTACTACGAAGGCAACGGATGGTGCGTCACATGGGTGTTTGGGCATTTGTGTGAACTGAAAGAGCCACACGACTATCGCCCTGAATGGAAGTCGTGGCGCTTCGACTATCTGCCACTCATTCCGCAACGTTTTGGCATCAAACTACGCGACGACAATGGCGTACGCCGACAATTTGACATTATCAAACGACTCATATCACAAGCCGAAGAGGTGGTCAACTGCGGCGATGCCGGACAAGAAGGTGAACTCATACAACGTTGGGTATATCAACTTGCCGAAATAAAATGCCCTATGAAACGCCTTTGGATATCGTCGCTCACCGAAGAGTCGATACGAGAAGGCTTTCAGCACTTGCACGACGGACACGACTTTGACCTGCTCTATGCCGCCGGAGCCGCACGCGCTATGGCCGACTGGCTACTGGGCATGAACGCTACCAGAGCCTACACACTGAAATATGCCATCAACAGGCAAGTGCTATCAATAGGCAGAGTGCAAACACCAACATTGGCACTAATTGTAGCTCGGCACATAGAGATAACTAACTTTAAACCTGAAACATACTGGGAACTCAAAACCACCTATCGGAACACCATTTTTGCTGCTGTAAGTGGCAAATTCCAAAGCAAAGAAAAAGCCGAAGAAGCTCTGCTACAGATAAAAGGCAAAGACTTTAGCATTGCCGATGTACAAATAAAAGAGGGCACCGAAGCCCCACCGCGCCTCTTCGACCTCACTTCGTTGCAAGTAGAATGCAATAAAAAATTTGCCTTCTCAGCCGATGAAACATTGCAACTCATACAGTCGCTCTACGAGAAAAAACTCACCACATACCCACGTGTCGACACCACATATTTGTCAGAAGACATCTACCCCAAAGTGCCACAAATAATGCAAGGGCTCACACCCTACAACAACTTTGTGTCAGAACTGCTACAAGGCAAACTGAAGAAAAGCAAAAAGGTGTTTGACAATAGCAAGGTAACCGACCACCATGCCATCATTCCAACAGGCGTTACACCCACATCATCGTTGCCACGCAACGAAAAACTCGTCTACGACATGATTGCGCGTCGGTTTATAGCCAACTTCTACCCAGACAGCAAAGTATCTACTACAACAGTTGTTGGCAATGTAGACGATATAAAATTCAAATGCTCTGGCAAACAAATACTTAGCCAAGGTTGGCGCAAAATATACGGCACAACATTGCAAGGTGAAGGAGCTGAAGCTGAGCAAGTAATGCCCCACTTTGATGTAGGTGAAAGCGGACCACACGAACCAGCCGTACAAGAGAAGCAAACAACCCCACCCAAGCCCTACACTGAAGCCACACTCTTGCGCGCCATGGAAACAGCGGGCAAGCAAGTTGACAACGACGAGCTGCGCGACCTGATGAAAGACAATGGCATCGGTCGCCCATCGACGCGTGCCGCCATCATCGAAACACTATTCAAACGCAAATACATAGAGAAACAAAAGAAAAACCTCTACCCTACCGAAACTGGCATCAAACTCATCCAGACCATCAGAATAGAGCTACTCAAAAGCGTTGAAATGACAGGTATGTGGGAGAAAAAACTAAGGCAAATAGAGAAAGGCGAATACCAAACACAAGACTTCATAAACGAGATGAAACAGCTTGTAGCAGAAGTAGTTGGCAACGTATACTCTGACAACGTCAGCGCATGCATAGGAGCTGCAGCCGAGCCAGCCCAGCCTACCCCTACCGAAGCACCAGCCAAGAAGGAACGCAAGCCACGAGCCAAAGCTGAGCCAATACAACTAAACGAACTCACATGTCCGCTCTGTGGCAAACCCTTGCTCGAAGGACGTACGGCATGGGGCTGCCAAGGCTACAAAGATGGTTGCTCATTCAGAGTGCCATTTGAATTTATGCACAAAAAACTGAGCGTTACACAACTTTCAGTATTATGCAAAAAACGCAAAACAGGCATCATAAGCGGTTTCGTCGACGAAGTAGGCGTAAAACGTAGCGGACATCTGACATTGTCAGACAACGGCACAATAGGTTTTGAAGAGTAGAGAGAAAAAATTCTAAGTTTTTTAAGAGGACAATAAAAAATGAACGTAGATAAACCACAAAAAAAACGCACACCGGGTGCATCGTTTCAGGTGAAGCAAGATGAAGTGCTCGAAACATTCATAGCTCACGTAATGCAAGGCAAAAGCAAAACATCCATCAAGCAGCTATTGCAAAACGGAGCTATAGCAGTTGGCAGCAGAGACGAAAAAGGCAAATGGCGCCAGCGACAACTCAAGCGCCTCACCGATATGCTTCATGCAGGCGAAACACTTTTTGTGGGTAAAAAGCCCGAACCAAAATTCGACATGCCCGACGGACTCAAAATAGCATGGGAAGACAGATGGCTACTTGTAGTAAAAAAAGAGACCGGACTGCTTACCGTTGTAAACAAAAGCGAACCAATACTGAGCGCTCAAACCTACCTCGACGCATATATGCAATTCAAAAAAGAGGGCAGCCGAGTATACGTAGTACACCGCATCGACCGCGACACATCTGGCGTATTGCTATTTGCCAAAAACGAAGAGACACAATGGAAACTACGCTCAAACTGGAACGAAGTTGTGCATAGTCGGCGCTACATAGCCATAGTAGAAGGCATGCCCAAACAACACGAAGGCACAATAGACACATGGATAGAGGAAAACGAAAAAACAATGACCATGTTTGTGTGCAAACCCGGACACGGCAAACATGCCATAACGCACTATAAAGTACTGAAAACGACCACAATAGACAATCAGCGCTATTCTATGATGGAGTTCGAACTCGAAACAGGGCGAAAGAACCAAATACGCATCCACATGAACCACATAGGCACTCCAATAGCTGGCGATGGCAAATATGGTGCACAAACCGACCCCATTGGCAGACTATGCTTGCATGCACAACAGATAGAGTTTGAGCACCCTGAAACAGGCGAAGTGCTAAACTTCACCTCTGACATACCCAAAGAATTTACTGATATGTTTTTGGCGTAAAAGGCTGTTTTTCAAATCTTTTTACACAAAAAAAAATCCACAATCTTCTCTATAGTGAGATTGTGGACTTTTTTGTCTCTTAGAGTAAAGAGCTGAATTTCTCTTATCCTCTCTTCTCTTTGATACGAGCCTTCTTACCAGTAAGGCCACGCAGATAGTAGAGACGTGCACGACGTACTTTACCAAGACGAAGCACTTCAACACTGTCGATAAATGGTGAGTTTACAGGGAAGATACGCTCTACACCAATGTTGTTAGAGATTTTGCGAACGGTGAAAGTCTTATGTACACCTTCGCCTTTGATCTGGATAACTACTCCTTTGAACACCTGAATACGCTCTTTGTTGCCTTCAACAATTTTGTACGAAACGGCAACGGTGTCGCCCGATTTGAACGATGGCAATTCAATGCCACTCTGGAATGCAGCTTCAGCTACTTTAATTAAATCCATTTTTGTCTGTTTTATGGTTTTACTATGCAACATTCACCCTTAACTATTACTTGGTCAGAGGTTACACAATATTCGGGTGCAAAATTAGTGGTTGTTTTTGTGTTGTGCAATTTCTTTCACTGTTTTTTTGCACCATATTTTCCATAGTTCTTTTATTTACTCAAGTTTCGCAAGTAAAAATGCACAGAAAATAAACCATGAGAATGGGCGAAAGAAATATACCCAACAAATAGCCTTCCAACAATTAGCACGAAACCCGATTTTCACCTCGCGGTTGTCGCCTTTGGCACGTAGCGTTAAGAAAATTATCGTAGCGAAGCGTTAAAAACGATTTTCTGTTTGAGCGAAGCGA
>CAJONN010000181.1 GCA_905235955.1 uncultured Marinilabiliaceae bacterium | reverse complement strand
AATCGTTTTTAACGCTTCGCTACGATAATTTTCTTAACGCTCCGTGCCAAAGGCGACAACCGCGAGGTGAAAATCGGGTTCCGTGCTTATTGTTGAAAGTCAATGTGTTGGTTATATATTTTCTTTCGCTCCTTCGGGATAGCTTCACTTGCGAAACTTGAGGAATATAAAAAAAATCTGCGCCAATTTTTTTCAGCGCAGATTGATTGAGTTATATTTTCTGATATTTTTAGTCTATTTTGCTTCTACTACACTCACTCTGTCGGCCAATTGGCGAGCACGATTTTTTATATCTTCAGGTGATGTTCCTTCTGTGTCCCACGCTACAACTACGCCCATACGTCTGTTGACGCGAGCAGTAGGTTTGCCAAATATTCTTACATCGCATTTTTTCTCGCATAGCACATTCTCTACGCCCTGATAGTCGGGGTTGGCAAATTCGCCTTTCGACAATATTACGGCACTTGCTCCCGGACGTACAAATTCTATTTCTGCTATTGGCAATCCGAGAACTGCACGAGCATGTAGTTCAAATTCGTTGAGGTTTTGTGTGCCTGCCAATGTTACCATGCCAGTATCGTGCGGACGTGGCGATAGTTCTGAGAATACAACGCCATCAGCACAAATGAAAAATTCGACACCAAAGATGCCTGCCCCACCAAGGGCTTGTGTAACTTTGGCTGCCATATCTTCAGCCTCTTTTACAAATTTGTCTGGTATGTTGGCGGGTTGCCAACTCTCCTGATAGTCGCCACGCTCTTGATGATGACTTATAGGGCGACAGAAGAGTGTTTTGCCGTTTTGTTGTGTAACGGTGAGCAGTGTTATTTCGCTAATGAATGGTACAAAAGCTTCAACTATTACTTCGTGAGCATCGCCTCTGCCTTTTTCTGCAAACGACCATGCTTTGTCTATGTCGGCTTCGCTCTTGATATATGATTGTCCTTTGCCTGACGACGACATAAGTGGCTTCACTACACATGGGATGCCAATTTCTTTCACGGCTTGTCGCATCTCGTCAAGCGATGATGCGTAGAGATAGCGAGCTGTGCGCAAGCCCAATTCTTTGGCTGCAAGGTCGCGAATGGCACGGCGGTTCATAGTGTAGTTGGCTGCTTTAGCCGATGGCACTACTTGTATGCCTTGTTTTTCATAGTCGTAGAAGCGTTCGGTTCTGATTGCTTCAATTTCTGGCACTATAATGTCGGGGTGGTGCTTGGCTACAATGCGGTCAAGTTCTGCTCCATCGAGCATGTTTATAACTTCGTATCCGTCAGCTACTTGCTGTGCTGGTGCTCCTTCGTAGCTGTCAACGGCAATGACGGTTTGTCCTAAACGTTTGGCTGCTATGACAAACTCTTTGCCCAATTCGCCAGAACCCAGAAGAAGTATTTTTTTTACCATAAGAAAGTGTGTGATTATTTGGCTTTTTGTGTGGCTAATTTACTTCTTTTTGTTGTAAATGCATTTTTATTTTGGCAATATTTTTTTGAAGCTAAGCAATTGCTATTGTTGCAGCATGTACAATTTGAGCTGTTTTTGCATAGTATTCTGACCGATAGATATACACAAGCGGCTATTATGCCAAGTACTATTATGGTGGGTGTGTTCATCTTTTAGGCGAATATTGATACTATTATTTTTACAATCATAGCAAAGATCCAAGCTATGCTACATTGCATCACTATTGTGCCGAGTGCTATTTTGCCTCCAAGTTCGCGCTTGATTGCTGCTATAGCGGCAACACATGGTGTGTAGAGTAGGCAGAATACGAGTAGGGCTGCAGCGCTCGAAATGGATAGGATGGTATGAATATCGGTAGTTGCAAAGAGTTGCTCAAGTGTAGACCTTACGCTCTCTTTGGCAATGAATCCGGTAGCAAGTGCCGTAGTGATGCGCCAATCGCCACAACCAAATGGAGCAAAGATGGGTGCAATAAGACCTGCAATGTTTGCAAGTATAGAGTCTTCGTCGGTGCTAACAAGGTTGAGCCTGAAGTCGAAGTTTTGCAATATCCAAATAACTATTGATGCTATAAAGATGATGGTAAATGCTTTTTGCAAAAAGTCTTTGGTTTTGTCCCATAGCAGATATATTACGTTTTGCAAGTGTGGCAGTCGATAGTTTGGTAGTTCCATTACAAAAGGCACTGCTTCGCCTTTGTATATGGTTCGTTTGGCCACAAGTGCGGTTATTACTCCAGCCGATATGCCTATTACGTATAGTGCAATCATCAGTATCCAAGCCTGATGTGGAAAGAAGTAGCTGATAAAAAAGCCGTAGATAGGCAGTTTGGCTGTGCACGACATAAATGGGGTGAGCATAATAGTTAGTTTGCGGTCGCGCTCGCTAGGTAGTGTGCGGCTTGCCATAATGCTTGGCACCGAACATCCGAAGCCAATGAGCATAGGCACAACAGAGCGACCTGATAAACCTATTTTGCGTAGTAGCTTGTCTGATATAAAAGCTATGCGCGCCATATATCCGCTATCTTCGAGCAATGAGAGGAAGAGGAAAAGCATCAATATGATAGGTATGAAGCTAAGTACGCTACCTATGCCAGCATATATACCATTGCCGATAAGTGAAATGACTGTTTGGCTTACATTGAAATTTTCGAGTAGGGCGATAGTGTAGTTGGTAAGTTTGTCTATTTGTAAGTCGAGAAAATCTTGCATCAGAGGTCCGACACTTTCAAATGTAATGTAGAATATAGCAGCCATAATAAGCAAAAACATTGGTATCGATGTCCATTTGCCTGTCAGAACTTTGTCAATAGCAAGGCTGTTGCGATGTTCTTTGCTTTCTCGTGGTTTTACCACTGTTTGATGACAGAGGTTTTGTATGAAGTTGTAGCGCATATCGGCAATGGCTGCGGCGCGGTCGAGGTGGCGTTCTTCTTCAAGTTGCTTTATGATGTGCTCTACTGTTTCGAGTTCGTTGTTGGTAAGTTGCAGTGCGTTGGTTATGACCTTGTCGCCTTCAATGAGTTTGGCTGCAGCAAAGCGTATCGGAATGTTGGCAGCTTTGGCGTGGTCTTCTATAAGGTGCATTATGGCATGAAAGCAGCGGTGGAGTGCTCCATTGTGTTCGTTGGGGTTGCAAAAGTCGATGCGCATAGGTCGTTCTTGATATTTGGCAATGTGAACGGCGTGTGTTATGAGCTCTTCAACGCCCTGATTGTTGGCTGCGCTAATAGGCACAACGGGTATGCCCAATATGCGTTCCATATCGTTGATGCAGATGGTGCCACCATTTTTGTCTACTTCGTCCATCATGTTGAGAGCCAATACAATAGGTATGTTTAGCTCCATTAGTTGCATAGTGAGGTAGAGGTTGCGTTCGATGTTGGTAGCGTCAACAATGTTGATGATGCCTTTGGGCTTTTGGTTGAGGATAAATTGTCGGCTAACAATCTCTTCGGCACTATATGGCGATAGGCTGTAGATGCCGGGCAAGTCGGTAATGATGGTTGATGGAATGTCTTTTATTTGTCCACTTTTTTGGTCGACGGTAACTCCGGGGAAGTTGCCTACGTGCTGTTTCATGCCAGTGAGCTGGTTGAAGAGTGTAGTTTTGCCGCAGTTGGGGTTGCCAGCAAGTGCAAATGTGAGTATCTCGTCGTCAGGTAGCGGATTTTCTGTTTCGGGGTCGTGAAATCGATAGCCTGTTTCGCCCAAGCCCGGGTGTTCGGTTTTGTTGGTTTCTGGGTGGGGCAGAGGTGGTGTTATGTTGTCAGCATCTGTAAGCTGACGCACCTCTATGTTGGCTGCATCGGCAATGCGCAATGTGAGTTCGTAGCCGTGAATGAGTATTTGAAGTGGGTCGCCCATTGGCGCTAATTTGATAGGTGTTGCAATGGCTTCTGGTATCACACCCATATCAAGAAAATGTTGCCTAATGCTTCCGTCGCCACCAACTGACGTAATAACAACTGGCTGACCAATTTTTGTATCTTTAAGCGTCATTGTCTTTGTTTTGTTATTTTTATTTAAACAAAAAAACAATGCAAAGTTAGCGTTTATTTCAATGAAGAAAGGTTAATAGGCTTATTTATACGTTATTTAGACATTTTTGGGCG
>CAJONN010000180.1 GCA_905235955.1 uncultured Marinilabiliaceae bacterium | reverse complement strand
GCTCAAACAGAAAATCGTTTCGGGCGCTTCGCTACGATAATTTTCTTTACGCTCCGTGCCAAAGGCGACAACCGCGAGGTGAAAATCGAGTTCCGTGCTTATTGTTGGAAGCAATTTGGTGGTTATATTTCCCTTCGCCCATTCTTATTTTCTGTGCGTTTTTCACTTGCGAAACTTGAGAAACTTATGTTTTTTCACCTCTCTCCCCTACTATGTAAAACACCACCAAAAAGCAATATATTTTTCATTTTTCAGAAACTCCATTTCAGCACAAGCATAAACTCTATTGGGCGTAGGGTGTAAGAGTAGGTATATGTGTCGAAATCGTTGAAGAGCGAATAAGAATATGTACTGCAATTCAGCAGGTTACGAGCTATTAGACCAACATCGAACTTAGAGCGTACGTACCGTATTCCGCAATCGAGGAAAAACGATTTTTGAACATCGCTATTTGTTACATCCGCTTTGTCGGCTTCGGCATGTGCTGTGATTTGTAGCGATTGCATTGGCACCACCGACATATCTGCCATTATGGCACGGCGCAACAACGTTGAACTTGCAGCTATGTCTGAACTACTCTCTGTCCCCATAAGGCTGCACTCTATTCGCAACGAAATGAGATTGTTTATCCATGAGCCTTGAGCGTTAGCATCTACAGTAAATGTCTTATTTTGAGCATCTAACATTACTCCTTGGCGCATCATTTTTTGCTTTACAATAGCACCATTGCCATCAATAGAAACTACTGTGTTGAGAGGTATTAAATTTTTTGAAATATTGAACATCGACATCAGTCGCCTGCCTTTGCTCTTCACACTTGCACTTGTTGTTTGCGTCTGATTAGTACTTACAACCGATGCCGACGTTTGGTTGTTTTCTATTTGGCTCAGCCTAACTCGCACTGAACCAACTATTCCTTCAACGGCATTGCGAAAATTTGTTGCTACTGACAAATAATTTTCCGTCTGCTGCCTGAGCATTCCGCTACCCAACGTTTGTTGGCGTCGATAGGTTGTATATATCGGATTGATAATTAAGTTGGTAAGGTCGCCAACTCTATTTTTTCGTCCAATAGTAAAGTTGGTTTTAGTTATGCCTTGCGCAATACGCAAAGTGGAAATCACATCGGGCAGAAAGAGTTTTTTGTTGTACTTACTTTTCGTCTGATTATCATCAAAACTGACGATGTGCATATTCAACGGTATTGTAGTGCGCCACAAAATGGCATTTTTTTGTAGCTGCAAATATGGTTCGGCTGTTGCACCGAGTTTTATGCCTGAATTGTCGTTTTGGCTAATAATATTTTCTGATGTAAACTCATCCCGACGAACATCAATAGCCAATTTGCTACCAAATATAAAATATCTGCCCATTAGCCACGATGTAGATATTTCGTTAATAGTATGAAATGTTGTACCTTCTACATTCTGAACAACAAACGGAATACCCATCGTAGCTGCTTCAATACCATTTTTAGGCGTAGAGGCTAAGCCTACTACCGACTTTATTTCGTATATATTTCCACCATTTTTTATAATCATGTTGAAAGTATTATCTACGCCTAAATCTTTACTATTCAACCAATTATTAATTAGTGAATCAGTATATACAGAATAATTATTTTCATTCCAATGTCCGTCAATGCGCAGTTCATTGGTGACGTAGAACGAATCAGCATTGTTTTCAAGTTTTATCTTGGCATTGACATTATTCCGCAATAGTTCCGAACGACATTTTTCACTTATGCTAATAGTATCATTATCAGAAATATAATAATCAGTTTCAGTATTGTTTGCATATTTGTTATGCTCTCTATTGTAAGTAGCTTGCACAGAAAGTGTTTGCACTGGAGCTATCTTATGAATGGTATTTACTGATGTGCTGCCCGACTTATTGGCGAAGTATCGCGATGTGGATATAGAGGCTGTGCCACAAGGAGTTAGTGGAAAAATATCAGAAGCCAAAGTGCTATTATCAAATACATCTTCGAGCAAAAATGAAGTTTCGGTTTCATACGATAATCCAAAATTGTTCGTTTTGCCGGTTGTAATAAACTGATTTTTAGGTGCAATACCCATAATGAACATCTCACCACGATATTTCATTTCATCGTCACCATAGCCCTCACCTGAGAGTGCATAACCAATGGGGCGTAGCATTCTGTTATGCTTTAGTTTGATGTTGAGAGCGGCTTTATCTGATGGTTCTACATTACGTAGAACACGTTTGGGTTGATGATTTTCGTAGACGCTTACAGAGGCAATATCGTTCGGATTGATGTTGCGTGTAGCAATAGCATATTTGCCACCAAGTAGGTCGAGTCCTTCAATGTAAAATTTGTTGATAGGTTCACCATTGTAGCGTATTTGTCCATTAGGTTGCACATCAATGCCGGGCAAATGCTTCAAGACATCTTCGAGAGTTTGGTCGGCTTTTGTAGCAAAAGCGTTGACATTGTAAACGATGGTGTCACCAACGGCTTGCATAGGTGGTGCTTCAACCGATATTTCTTCTATTTCAAAATCTTGCGTTTGCATACGTACATCAGGTTGGCTACCAAGCGTTGTAATGTTTTGCGTAGCAGTAGCAAAGCCCATTCCCGACGCAGATAATTGCATACCACTACGTAGTGTGTCTACTTTCAAATGGTATTGTCCATTGGCGTTGGTAAAGGCAAAAGCTACTGTTTTTTCAGCAACAGTGGCTTTTACTATTATACCTTGCAATGGTTCGCCATTATCAGCGGCAAAAACATATCCACTAACTTGTGCAACACTATGTATTACACTACATAGCAAACACAGCGATAATATGAATTTATGCATTATTTATTCCAGTTCTTCTGGGTTAAAAAACTGTTTGCGATGAGATATTTCAGTAGGCTTACCATCGGCATTGCGCAGAGCCAACTCGCCAGAGAACATTTTCCATGCTTCGTTTTTATAGTCGAGTTTAGCTTTGTTGAATTTCTCACGAGTAGTTTTTATATAATGCAACTCTTCAGAATAGCCAAAATCTTCGTTTGCCTTTCTGATAGCAACCACTTCAAACTTATGTTCTCCTTTTGAATCTTCAGCCTTCAATATCAGACCGGGCAAACCACAAAACTTCCATGGTCCATCGCTTATGGGAATATCCTCAGCATACCAAACTATCCACTCTCTGCCCCTAAACTTTGTTGTAGCCTTCTGGCATTGATGCCCTAAAATATTTATTGTTTCGTTGCTTAGCTGCCAACTGTATTGAGGAAACGGCTCTTCGTAGACGTAATTATTGGTAAAAACGCAATCACGAACAACAATTGTATTGTTTTTATACCATTTAAAGTAGAATTCTCTTAGAGGTCTATTACTTTGACTAAATTGCATCATTTCTGCAAAAGATATATTCGGATTGACACATCTTATAGAGTCACACCTATAATCATTGTATCCGCCAAACTTGCTCCATTGAGCTCCTACTTGTAATAGTTCATAAGTATTTTTTGCTTTGAGCAATATTGGATCATATATATCGTGTTTATACAGATAGTTGTATTTACTATTATCCAATTTTACCATTTGAGGCTCCCCAATAGGTTTGACTCCTTCAATTCCCCAATTTGCTTCTTGTGAATATGCTATACTAACTACACCAAACGCTAATAAAATAAAGAGAAGTTTTTTCATATAAATATTATAAAAGAGTGGAATATAACGTTTGCGCAAATCGACATACAAAATTAAAAAAAACATATAGACCACCAAATTTTGAGCGACGAACTTGGGATGGTTGTTAACCTGTGCTTGTTATTGGAAGTAATTTTTGAATAGTTGAATGAAAAGAACTATGAGAAAAACACAAACAAAAAAAAATGGTTGCAAGTTTTTGAGGCTTACAACCATTTGTTGTTCAGAAATAAATTATCTCATTTTCAGAGCATTAATGCTCCAAAACAAGTGTCTTAGTAGTTTGGTCAGCAACAATTGGACCCGGATAGATGTATGAAGTCTCGGTAGCCCACTTGTCGCGGTTGGCTGCGAAGAACTTGAACGGACCGCCATCGAGCTTAACGAGAGCCTTTTGGATAACAGGCTTCATCTTGCCGTTGCGTTTCTCCATGTTCATCATTGCGGTGATAGGAATACCGCCAGCGAGCCATTCAGCAGCAGGCTTAGTTGTGTTGCGAACCGACGACATGTAGCCAGTCTTGCCACTTGCGATGAGCAACGAAGCTACGCGACCGAGCGAGTAGCAATAGTCAGCATCGAAGTTTGAAGGAGCAGCGCAACGACCTTCGTAACCGAAGAAGTGGTGCTGTGTAGCAAATTTGCCGTTGTATTTGCCCTCTTTCTTCCAAGCTGCGAGTTTCTTAGAAACCATTTCAGCAAGGAGTTGCTCAGTTTCGATGAGCGAAACCTGTACGTTGCCGTGTGGGTCGCGCTCGAGAGCAAGTTGCTTAGAAACAGCGGTAGGAAGGCTCTGGAAGAGAGCTGCATTCTCGGCCGAGAGGTGCTTGATAACGAAGTCGATCTTGTCGTCAACGGCGATTTTGTCGAACTCTGCTTGGTTGGCAGCGAGCATATCGTTGAGCTCAGCGATGAGCTTCTTGATAGCAGGAATGAACTCGATAAGGCCTTCTGGAACGAGCACTGTACCGAAGTTGTCGCCATTAGCAGCGCGCTTTGCAACCACGTTAGCGATGTATGTTACAACGTCGTCGAGAGTTTGGTTTTTAGCCTCAACCTCTTCGCCGATGAGGGTAACGTTAGGCTGTGTCTGGAGAGCAGCCTCGAGGGTAACGTGGCTTGCGCTACGACCCATAAGTTTGATGAAGTGCCAATATTTCTTAGCAGAGTTAGCGTCGCGCTCGATGTTACCGATAACCTCAGCGTAAACTTTGGTAGCGGTGTCGAAGCCAAACGAGGTCTCGATCATCTCGTTCTTGAGGTCGCCGTCGATTGTCTTTGGGCAGCCAATAACCTGAATGCCAGTGTTTTTCTGGAGGTAGTATTCTGCAAGTACGCAAGCATTGGTGTTCGAGTCGTCGCCACCGATAATAACGATAGCTTTGATACCAAGTTTGTTGCAGATTTCCAATCCTTTGTCAAATTGCTCAACCTCTTCGAGTTTGGTACGACCAGAGCCAATGATGTCGAAACCGCCAGTGTTGCGATATTCGTCGATGATTTCAGAGGTCAACTCGATATATTTATGGTCAACCAAACCGCTTGGGCCACCGAGGAAGCCGTAGAGTTTGTTGGCTGGGTTGATTTTTTTGATACCATCGAAGATACCAGAAACGACATTATGACCGCCAGGAGCCTGACCGCCAGAGAGAATTACGCCAACGTTGAATTGTGTGTTGGCTACTTTGCTTTCACCATTTTCAAATGTCACGATAGGCATTCCGTAGGTGTTAGGGAAGAGCTTTTTGATGTCGGCCTGATCAGCTACCGATTCGGTTGCCTTGCCTTCAACGAGCTTTGTTGCGCCGTCGATAGAAGCAGGAATCTTTGGAGAGTACTTGCTTCTTTCAATCTGAAGTGCACTTTTGTTCATTTTGAATATTTTATGTTTTTCTTAAGAAATATGTTAAATTCTGATAGTTGTTTTTATATTTTTCAGATTTTGTAATTGCAAATGCAAAAATAATGAATATGATTGAATAAGCCAAAAAAGTACAAAACAGCTTCAAAGCTATTTTGTCAAAAATGTATGGTTCTTTCATCTAAAAACTTTTACTCAAGTTTCGCAAGTAGAAATGTTCTGCAAACAAGTTCCCAAACACGGAATTTTCATTAGTCTTTTACTTTTTCTTTCCGCAAGACTCAACGATGATTGAGCGAAGCGAAATAAAAAGTAACAAAAAGAACTCGTCGCTGTTGCCACTC
>CAJONN010000179.1 GCA_905235955.1 uncultured Marinilabiliaceae bacterium | reverse complement strand
CCACTCTTTTTTGAGGCATAGTTCTTCAAAGTCGTGCTTGAGCAATATTTGTGCAATGTTGTCAACTACGTGAAATGGCGATGGACTTGCGGCTACAAAGTCGATAAGTCGGTTGGTTTCGTCAATGTATTTTTGTTCCATTTTTTTTGGTCTTATGTTTTTTATGGGGGGAGAATGATTATTTCAGAAGGTCAGGACGAAGTTTTTTGGTGCGTTCAATGGCTTGTTGCATGCGCCACTCTTCAATTTTTGCTTCATGTCCGCTAAGCAAAATATCTGGCACTTGCCAACCATTGTAGTCTGATGGGCGAGTGTAGATAGGTGGTGCGAGTAGGTTGTCTTGAAAAGAGTCAGTGAGTGCCGATTCTTCGTCAGATAAGACACCGGGTATGAGTCTGACGATAGAGTCAACTAAGACGCAAGCTGCCAATTCGCCACCTGTAAGCACATAGTCGCCAATTGAAATTTCGTCTGTGATGTAGTGCTCGCGTATGCGTTGGTCGATGCCTTTGTAGTGGCCGCAGAGCAAAATGATGTTGCCCGATAGCGATAGGTGGTTGGCAATGCCCTGATTGAGTGTTTGCCCATCGGGCGTAAGGTAGATAATATGGTCGTAGGTGCGCTGAGCTTTGAGGCTGTCGATGGCATCGGCAATGGGTTGTATCATCATTACCATGCCGGCTCCACCTCCAAACGGATAGTCGTCAACGCGCTTGTGTTTGTCGGTTGAGAAGTCGCGAATGTCGTGCAAGTGTATTTCGGCATATCCAGCAGCTTGCGCTCTTTTTATCATTGATTCGCTAAACGGACCGTCGAAGAGTGACGGAAAAAGTGTAAGTATATCTATTCGCATATCTATGTTATTACGATTGTGGATATGGTAAAGTTTCTTTAGAAAAATAATTTAACAGCATTGAGTATGCCATTGTTGTCGACGCTTTGGGTTATGTGGTTGGCGTGTCGCTTTACTTCGTCGTTGGCATTGTCCATAGCTACGCCAATGCCTGCCCATTGGAGCATTTCGATGTCGTTGCCACCATCGCCAAATGCCATTGTTTCTTCGGGGCTTATGCCAAAGTGTTTGCAGATGCATTCCATGCCTACAACTTTGCTCACGCCTGAGGCTATAATGTCAGTAAAGAGCGGGTGCCAACGTGCGGTTGTGCAGTGGGGTAGGCATTGCATTACGCTGTTTTCTTTGTCTTCTCCAAAGAATGCAATGAGCTGATATATAGGCTCATTGGCAATTGTGTTGATGTTGGCAATGGGTATGTCGGGGAAGTTGATGAGTTGTTTTATCTCTTCAACATCGGCATTGCTATAGTTGAGTAATATGTTGTTTTGCGTTACTATGAAACAAGGAAATTTTTGTTGACTTTCGAGGTAGGCAGTTATTGTTTTGATGTCAGATGGTGGAATAGGGTGGCTGTCAACCATTTGTCCATCTATGAGTGTAAGTGCGCCATTTATAGTTACATAGCCATCGAAGTGTAGGTTGCCTAAGTTGTTTATCAGTGCATATTGTCGGCCACTTGCTATAAATGTTTTGATGCCTTTGTTTTGCAATATGCTGATGGCTTCGATGGTAGACTGGGGCACGCTGTGTGTTTTGAAACTGACGAGTGTGCCGTCGATGTCGAAAAAAACTGCCTTTATTTTTTTCATCTGTATTGTGTTGTTTTTCTTTTTGTTGGCAAGTTTTTTATTTATGCAAAAAAGAGACGATGTATATGGCATCGTCTCATGATATATTTTTGTTTTTTGCTTCAATACCTATTTATATATAGCTTTCTGGCCGGCTAAGAGTGTGTTTTTCATTAGCGATACAATAGTCATCGGACCAACGCCACCCGGCACGGGTGTGATGAAGCTACATTTTGGTGCAACATTGTCAAAGTCAACATCGCCTTTGAGCCTCCAACCACGAGCTGCTGTAGCATCGGGTACGCGTGTGGTGCCAACATCGATTACTACTGCGCCATCTTTCACCATATCGGCAGTAACGAAGCCGGGTTTGCCAATAGCTGCCACAATGATGTCAGCTTGTTGGCATATCTCTTTCATATTGGGGGTGCGGCTGTGGCACACTGTTACGGTGCAGTCTATGCCTTTTTGTGAGAGGAGAATGCTCATCGGGCGACCTACAATATTGCTTCTGCCAATAACTACTGCATGCTTGCCTTGTGTTGGTATGTTGTAGCGTTTTATGAGGTCGACGATGCCTTGTGGCGTGGCTGATATAAAGGCAGGTGCGCCAATGGTCATTCGACCGACGTTTTGTGGATGGAATCCGTCGACATCTTTGCGTGGGTCGATGGCTTCGGTTATTTTTTCTTCTGAAATGTGCTTAGGCAGAGGTAGTTGCACTATGAACCCATCGATGTCGGGGTCAGTGTTGAGGCTCTCTACTACTTTGAGTAGTTGCTCTTCAGTGATGTCGCTTTCAAAACGTTTGAGGGTGGAGGTGAAGCCACACTCTTCGCAAGCTTTTACTTTGTTGGCTACATAGGTTTCGCTGCCGCCATCATGACCAACGAGTACTGCTGCTAAGTGTGGACGCTTTTGTCCTTGTTGCAACATGTGCTCGACCTTTTGTGCTATCTCTTGGCGTATCTGTTGCGATGTTTTTTTGCCATCGATGAGTTCCATGGTTGTATGAGTTTTTTATTTTCTGTTCATTACGCCACCCATCATGCGAGCTATGTTTTTGCCTGCACCAGAGTTCATAAACTTCATCATTTTGCGGGTGTCTTCAAATTGCTTTAGCAGTTTGTTTACCTCTTGTATGCTTGTGCCACTACCTGCAGCTATGCGTTTGCGGCGGTTGCCGTCTATTATCTGCGGATTTTTGCGTTCGGCAGGTGTCATAGAATAGATTATGGCTTCGATGCCTTTGAAGGCATTGTCGTCAATGTCAATATCTTTTATCATTTTGCCAACGCCCGGTATCATTGATGCCAATTCTTTGAGGTTACCCATCTTCTTTATTTGCTGTATTTGCGTCAAGAAGTCGTTGAAGTCGAACTGGTTTTTGGCTATCTTCTTTTGTAGTTTGCGAGCCTCTTCTTCGTCAATTTGTGCTTTGGCACGTTCAACGAGTGAGCGTACGTCGCCCATGCCCAAAATGCGGTCGGCCATACGGCTTGGGTGGAATACGTCGAGTGCATCAACTTTTTCGCCTGTACCAATAAATTTGATAGGTTTGTTGACAACGTTGCGTATAGAGAGGGCTGCACCGCCTTTGGTGTCGCCATCGAGCTTGGTGAGAATAACGCCATCGAAGTCGAGTCGGTCATTGAATTCTTTGGCGGTGTTGACGGCATCTTGACCGGTCATAGAGTCGACTACGAAGAGTATTTCGTGTGGTTGCAATGCTTTTTTGAGCGATGCTATTTCGTTCATCATTTGCTCGTCGATAGCTAAGCGACCTGCGGTGTCGACAATAACGACGTCGTTGCCATTATTTTTGGCTTGTTTGATGGCGTTTTGTGCTATTTCTATTGGGTTCTGATTGCCCTCTTCGCTATATGCTGGCACGCCAATTTGCTCAGCAAGTACTTTGAGCTGGTCGATGGCTGCGGGGCGGTATACGTCGCATGCTACAACGAGTGGATTTTTGCCACGTTTGGTTTTCAGTAGGTTGGCGAGTTTGCCTGTGAAGGTTGTTTTACCAGAGCCTTGCAAGCCCGACATAAGTATTATGGTTGGGTTGCCTTTGAGGTTGATGTCTTGTGCTTCGCCACCCATAAGAGCGGTGAGTTCGTCATAAACAATTTTGATCATTTGCTGACCGGGTTTTACCGCGGTGAGCACGTTTTGTCCGATGGCTTTTTGCTTTACATCGTCAACAAATTGCTTTGCTACACGATAGTTGACGTCGGCATCGAGAAGGGCTTTGCGAACTTCTTTGAGTGTTTCGGCAATATTGAGTTCAGTGATTTTACCTTCACCTCTCAGTACTTTGAATGAGCGTTCGAGTTTTTCGCTCAGATTTTCAAACATCATAATATTATGTCTATTTCTCTGTGTTTTTGTGTGATTAGGCTTTGAAGAGCCAGCGCAAAGTTAGCGAATAAATTGTTAATACAGAAATCTTAATCA
>CAJONN010000178.1 GCA_905235955.1 uncultured Marinilabiliaceae bacterium | reverse complement strand
AAAGAGCCACGCGATAAAAAATGACATTGGCGTATTAACTATTATATTTTTTTATATATTCGCACTCCAAAATACAGTGAACTAAAGTCAGTAATAATAATCTTATATCATTATGTATTGGACATTGGAATTGGCCTCAAAGCTTGAAGATGCTCCTTGGCCTGCAACAAAAGAAGAGCTCATAGACTATGCATCGCGCTCAGGAGCTCCACTTGAAGTGATTGAGAACTTGCAAGAGATAGAAGACGAGGGCGACGTATTTGAAAGCATAGAAGATATATGGCCTGATTATCCGAGCAAGGAAGATTTCTTCTTCAACGAGGAGGAATATTGATTACTACTACATAGCCCATAAAAATTTCTGAGGGCAAAGTAGCAGTATACAATAGATAAAACAAAGCAGTGTGTATCGTTGTTCGTCATACACACTGCATTTATTTTTTTATGGGATGTTAGTTTAGTTCGTTGAGCAAGGCTTGGTTTTCGCTTGCAGTGCCAACTGTTATGCGTAAGCAGTTGCTACAGAGCGAAACATTGTTGCGGTTGCGCACTATAATGCCTTTTTGCATTAGGTGCTGATATGTGGCATTGGCATCGGCAACTTTTACAAGCACAAAGTTGGCATCGGTCTGATACACTTGCTTTACAATGCTCTTCTTTGTTAATTGCTTGATAAGCACATCGCGTTGCTCCAAGATGTTTTTTACCCACGCATCTTTCTCTTCAACCTTGTCAAGTCGCTCACTTACAAAGTTTTGTGTGAGTAGGTTGATGTTGTACGGATATTTGACTTTGTTGAAGTAAGCTATTATCTCTTCTGAGGCAAATGCCATGCCGCATCGCACTGCAGCTAAGCCCCATGCTTTTGAAAAGGTTTGTAGCACAACAACATTTGGCAATTTGTCGATGCTCTGTAGCCATGACGTTTCGCCAGCAAAGTCGATGTAAGCTTCATCTATAACTACAATGCCGCTAAAGTTGTCTATTATTTTGTTTATCTCGGTGCGGTTGAGCAAGTTGCCCGTCGGATTGTTGGGCGAACAGAGAAAAACTACCTTTGTGTTGTCATCAGTGGCAGCAAGTAGACGCTCAGCACTCAGCGAGAAGTCGGCATTGAGCAGTACCTTGCGATACTCTACGTTGTTGACATCGGCGCATACCTGATACATGCCGTAGGTTGGCTCTATTGCAACAATGTTGTCATGCTTAGGTTCGCAGAATATGCGTATGATGAGGTCGATAGGTTCATCGCTACCATTGCCCAACATTATTTGGCTTGGGCGCACACCTTTGAGCTTTGCAATTTTTTCTTTTAGCAGTATTTGCAAGGGGTCTGGGTAGCGGTTGTACGATGTGTCGAATGGGTTTTCGTTGGCATCGATAAACACTGAAGCTTCGCCCGTAAATTCGTTGCGAGCGCACGAATAGGGCTTGAGTGCAAATATGTTTGGGCGAACAAGTTGTTGGAGTTCTTTCATTGGGTTTTTTATTTTTTTCAAAACAAAAAAATCAAATAGATTTTAGTCGCAAGGTCATAGCATTTTTGTGGGCAAAGAGTCCTTCGTTTTCGGCCATTACCTCTACAATGTTGCCAATGTTTTGCAATCCGGTAGGCGTAATCTCTTGATAGGTCATTTTTTTTCGGAAACTGTCTAAGTTGACACCGCTATATGCGTGTGCGTAGCCACTGGTGGGCAGTGTGTGGTTGGTGCCACTGGCATAGTCGCCAGCACTTTCGGGTGTCAAGTGTCCTAAGAAGAGTGAGCCTGCGCTGTGTATGCGTTGTGCTATTTGTGCATAGTCTTTGGTCTGAATGATGAGGTGTTCGGGTGCATATTCGTTGGTGATGTCAACCACCTCCTCAAAGTCGTGCACTACAATGATGCGGCTATGGTCGAGCGACTTTTGTGCCAATGCCTGACGTGGCAATGCTGCTACCTGTTTTTCAACCTCGTTCATCACCTCTTGTGCTATGTGTTCGCTCGATGTGATGCAGATGGCTTGGCTGTCGGCACCATGCTCGGCTTGCGACAGAAGGTCGGCTGCAACAAAAGCTGGGTTAGCAGTGTCGTCGGCTATTACCTCTACTTCGCTTGGTCCGGCAGGCATGTCGATGGCAACATCGCGCAAGCTGACGCATTGTTTGGCTGCTGTAACGTATTGGTTGCCCGGACCAAAAATCTTGTAGACTTTGGGTACGCTTTGCGTTCCGTAGGCCATTGCGCCAATAGCTTGTACGCCACCTATTTTGAATATTCTATTTACGCCTGCTACACGTGCTGAAAAGAGTACTGCGGGGTGCACTTTGCCTTCAGCATTGGGTGGGGTGCAGAGCACAATCTCTTTGCATCCGGCAATTTTGGCAGGTACGGCAAGCATTAGCACTGTAGAGAAAAGTGGTGCTGTGCCACCGGGTATGTAGAGTCCAACCTTTTGAATGGGCACAGCCTTTTGCCAGCATTTGACGCCCGGCATTGTCTCTATGCAAGGTAGTGGTGTGTCTTGCGCTGCATGAAACTTAGCAATGTTCTCTTTGGCTTGCCTGATGGCGTTTTTCAGTTCGATACTGAGAGCAGCTTCAGCCTCGTCAATTTCAGCTTCGGTAACAGCCAAGTTGCTAAGCTGCACATGGTCAAACTTGAGTTCGTACTCCTTTACAGCTTCATCGCCACGTGTGCGAATGTCAGAGAGTACGCCTTGCACTGTGGCAAGTAGGCTGCTATTGTCGAATGCCGGACGAGCGAGCAATTCTGCCCACTGCTGTTTGTCAGGATATTTTACAAGTTTCATTTTTTGCGCTTTTTGTAAGGTCAGAGTATCATTTTTTCAATAGGCATAACCAAAATGCCCTCGGCACCAAGTTGCTTGAGTTTGCCAATTATCTCCCAGAAATGCTTCTCTTCAAGCACTGATGCCATTGAAGCCCAGCCTTCGGTTTCGAGAGCTGTAACGGTAGGTGCTTTCATGCCCGGAAGCAGTTTTTTGGCTTCAGAAATTTTGTTGTTCGGAATGTTGAGAACAATGTATTTTTTGCCTTCAGCATTTTTGTATGAATCGAAGCGGAAAAGCAGTTCGTTTAATATCTCCTTCTTTTCAGCGTTGATGTTTTTGTTGCCAATAAGTACAGCCTCGCTATTCATCACAACTTCAACCTCTTTTAGGTTGTTGCTTACAAGTGTAGAGCCTGAGCTGACGATGTCGAAGATGCAGTCGGCCAAGCCAATGCCGGGGGCAATCTCTACTGATCCTGTGATGACGTGTATGTCGGCATTGATGTTGTTTTTCTGCAAGAAGCGTTTTAGGATGCCCGGATATGAGGTGGCTATTTTTTTGCCGTTGAACCATGATAGTCCAGCTTTTTCATACTCAGGCATTTGTGCGTTGGGTATGGCAAGTGAGAGGCGGCATTTGCTAAAGTCGAGGCGCTTTACAATTTCAGCATCTTCTTGTCGTTCTTCAAATTCGTTTTCGCCTACAATGCCCACGTCGGCAATGCCACTTGCTACGGCTTGCGGAATGTCGTCGTCGCGCAAATAGAGTATTTCTACTGGGAAGTTTTTGGCAGGCACAAGCAATGTGCGCTTGGTTTGTTCTATTTTGATGCTCGACTCGGCAAGCATCGTCATTGTCTCTTCAAATAGGCGTCCTTTGGCCTGAACTGCAATTCTTAGTAACATATCTATTTTGTTTCTTATTTTTTTAGCATAAAAAAAAGGCTTGCCGTGTTGGGCAAGCCTCTGTGAGTTTATCAATTATTTGCATCAGCACATAACCTCATCGCAGCCGCCCTCAGTCGTCTGTATGGTGATGATGGTGATGATGCAATGTTGTCATTTTTTTGTTGTTTTTCTGAATAACGGGTGCAAATATAAACAAAATTTTTATTTTCTACACAGGAGGTCTGTTGTTTTGCGCTATTTTTTTGTTTTGTGCCTATGGCTTTTTTCGTTTTTACTCAAGTTTCGCAAGTAGAAATGTTCTGCAAACAAGTCCCTATATACGACCTTCTCATTAATTTTACTTTTTCTTTCCGACAGAAAAAGTAACAAAAAGAACTCGTCGCTGTTGCCACTCCGCTAAAAATTATCTTCGCTACGCTAAACGATTTTAACTCGCTTCGCTCA
>CAJONN010000177.1 GCA_905235955.1 uncultured Marinilabiliaceae bacterium | reverse complement strand
AATCGTTTTTAACGCTTCGCTACGATAATTTTCTTTACGCTCCGTGCCAAAGGCGACAACCGCGAGGTGAAAATCGAGTTCCGTGCTTATTGTTGGAAGGCTATTTGTTGGTTGTATTTCTTTCGCTCCTTCGGAGCTGCTTTACTTGCGAAACTTAAGGTATTTAGAAATCTGTATTATCTGTGTAAGAATATAAATAGTGTAAACGAATAAAGGCGTGAGTCAGATGTTGGTCGACTCACGCCTTTGGTGTTTTTTTGAGTGGTGCTGATAAATATTATCTGCGTTGTTTTTTCTGTTGTTCTTTCATTAGTTCGTCCATACGCTGAGCCCATTTTGATTTCTTCAGAGGCTTCTTCTTGTTGGCTTCGAGCTGTGCCAAAATGGCTTTATCATCGATGAAGAAGGCTTTGATAATGGTGGTTGAAAGCACAGTGATGAGCGTTGAGATGAAATAGTAGTAGTTGAGACCTGCCGGATAATCGTTGAGGATGAAGAGGAACATTACTGGCATAAAGTAGGTCATAAACTTCATTCCGGGCATTGCAGAGGTATTTTGCGATGCCATATTTATCTTGGTATAGACGATGTTGACGGCTGACATAAGCAAGCAGAAAAGGCTTACATGATCGCCATAGAAGGGAATGGAGAATGGAAGGTCGATGATAGAGTCATAGGTGGCAAGGTCATCGGCCCAAAGGAATGATTGTCCGCGCAGTTCTACCGCAGCAGGGAAGAAACGAAATGCGGCAAACAATATTGGCATTTGAATGAGCATTGGCAAGCATCCGCCCATCGGACTAACACCAGCTTTCTGATAGAGCTTCATAGTTTCTTGCTGACGACGCATGGGGTCAGTGTCAGGAATACTGGCATTGATTTCATCTATTTGTGGCTTCAGAACGCGCATTTTTGCTTGGCTCTTGTATGACGAGTACATGAGCGGCATAAGTAAGGTTTTGATGATAATGGTGAGCAAGAGTATGATGATGCCATAGTTGCTAAAGACCATTTCAAGGTATTTGAATACGGGTATGATAAACCACTCGTTGACCCAACCGAATATGCCCCAGCCAAGTGGCAAGAGTTCGGTAAGTTCAAGTCCGTCGAAGCTGTCGAGGGTGTAGTAGTAGTTGGGCACAAAGAGGAATCGGAACGAAGTTTTTTCGTTTTGATAGAAATTGTATTTTACGCCCAATGTTGCTTCGGTGCGTTTGATGATGGAGTCGGTTTCGGCATGAGCTTCAGATGTGAGTGTGGCACCTGCAAAGTTATTGTCAGCCACAAAGATAGAGCTAAAATATTGGTCTTTGAAAGCTACCCAATCAAGCGATATGTTGAGTTCTTTGCTATCTTTGCCACTGGCGCTAAGTTCGTCGACATCGCCATCGTTGTATTTATAGTATACCCCACTCCACATACCTTCAGACTTGTGTCCTTTTTCTTGTGCTCGCATGTCGATTTTCCATGTTAGCTCAAGTGCCGCACCATTTACTGATATGTCTTCGCCCAATCCATTGCTACTAAGATCAAAGCCGAGTTCGTAGCTGTTGTTTCTGAGTGCATAGCTATAAACGAGGTTGCCTTGTTCAGTGACGATGCTGAAGCTAATGTGTTGTGTGCTGTCAGCATCAATTGTAACTTCTGATGGGCTAAAGTAGAGGTCGTTGGTGTTGAAGTTTTGGTTGTTGTGGATAAAACGGAAACCAAATTCGTTGTTGTCGCCGTCGAAGAGTTTGACGTTGTTACCTATTTGGTCTTTGTAGTCTTTTATCTCTACTGAATATACTTTTGCGCCTTGTGTTGAAAATGTAACCTTAATCTTCTGATTTTCAACTACAAGCTTTTCGTTGTTTCCGCTTACAGCATTTGCAAGTAAGCCATATTTAGCATTGTGTTGAGCTATTGTAGCCGAGTCAGATAGTGCATAGCGTGCTGCAGAGTCAGCCGCAGCAGCCTGAGCTGCTCTGATGCTATCGAGCTGAAAGGCTTCGGCGCGTGCTATTGAGTCTCGTTGTGCTATCCACTGTTTGCGCAGTTCTTCATTAGGTTTGTTTATCCAATAAAACACCATCATTATGGCGAATATCAGACAGATGCCTATGTACGATTTTTTGTCCACGATATATGTTTGTATCTTCTTGATTAATAATGTTTTTATTTATTTTTTGGTATTGGTGATTGCTGCTTTTATAAATGCCATAAAGAGTGGGTGTGGCTTGAGCACTGTGCTACTATATTCGGGGTGGAATTGGCAGCTAACAAACCATTTGTGTGTTGGTATTTCTACTATTTCGACCAAGCCGGTGTCTGGGTTGATACCAGAGGCTATCATGCCAGCTTTTTCGTAGTCGGCCAAATATTTGTTGTTGTATTCGTAGCGGTGGCGATGGCGTTCTCTGACGAGTTCTTTGCCGTAGGCTTCAAAAGCTTTGGTACCTTTGACGAGTTTGCAATCGTATGCGCCCAAACGCATTGTGCCGCCCATGTTGGTGATGTTTTTTTGGCTCTCCATCAAGTCGATAACCGGATATGGTGTAGAGTGATCCATCTCAGATGAGTTAGCTTT
The DNA here is from genome assembly GCA_905235955.1 of uncultured Marinilabiliaceae bacterium. Taxonomy (GTDB): domain Bacteria; phylum Bacteroidota; class Bacteroidia; order Bacteroidales; family Marinilabiliaceae; genus W3P20-009. The sequence goes on along the minus strand of CAJONN010000177.1, from coordinate 1,658 downwards.
GTCAAATTTGAGCACGTTGCGTGCAAATTCTACAACAGACATTTGCATACCGAGGCATATACCGAGGAATGGAATGTTGTTTTCGCGAGCATATTTCACAGCCAAAATTTTGCCTTCGGTGCCACGTTGTCCGAAGCCCGGAGCTACTATGATGCCGTCAACATCTTTGAGTTTGCTGTCGATGTTGTCTTCGGTGATGTTTTCAGAGTGAACGAGGTCGAGAAGGAGTTTGCGGTCGTTGTAGGTTGATGCGTGGTTGAGCGATTCGATAATCGACTTGTAGGCATCAGGCAGTTCAACGTATTTGCCCACGAGAGCTATGTGTACCTTCTTGGTTGCGTTTTTTTGTTTTTCGAGGAAGTTTATCCAATCGGCCAAGTCGGCATCGTGCTTTACGGGCAGCTGTAGTTTACGCATTGCTATTTCATCGAGGTGTTGCTCTTTCATTTTGATGGGCACCTCGTAGATGCTTTTTACGTCGATAGATTGCACTACGGCATCGGGGTCGACGTTGCAGAAACGAGCTACTTTTTTGCGCAGTTCGATGCTGAGGTCGTGTTCAGAGCGCAATACTAATACGTCAGGTTGTATTCCGTTTTCGAGCAGTGCTTTTACTGAGTGCTGTGTTGGCTTAGTTTTGAGCTCGTGCGAGGCATTGAGGTAAGGCACGAGTGTAAGGTGGATAAACATGGCTCTGTAGCCGAGTTCCCACTTGAGTTGTCGAACAGATTCGATGAATGGCAATGACTCTATGTCGCCTACGGTACCGCCTATTTCGGTTATTACAACGTCGAATTTGTGGCGGGTGCCCATAAGCATAATGTTGCGTTTGATTTCATCGGTGATGTGAGGTACAATTTGTACTGTTTTTCCCAAGTATTCGCCTTTACGTTCTTTGGTGATGACGTTGCGATATATTCTACCAGTAGTTACGTTGTTGTCTTGCGAGGTAGGTACGTTGAGGAATCGCTCGTAGTGCCCAAGGTCGAGGTCGGTTTCAGCGCCGTCGTCGGTTACGTAGCACTCACCGTGTTCGTAGGGGTTGAGTGTACCGGGGTCGATATTGAGATAAGGGTCAAGTTTTTGAATGGTGACGCTATAGCCACGTGATTGAAGCAGCTTAGCCAATGAAGCTGCTATAACTCCTTTTCCGAGCGATGATGCGACACCGCCTGTCACAAAGACATACCTTGTTTCTAACTCTGCCATATTTATTTATCTACTAATCAAGAGTGTGCGCAATAATGCACGCTCTAAAATAAGTTGCAAATTTATAATAATTCCGCTAAGTAAGCAATTGACGGGGCTTTTTCGTTTTAAAAATGTTATTATGTTTCGCAAGTAGGAATGTACTGCAAACAAGCCCTGAAAGGGCGAAAGACTATAGACAGTGGTGTAGCGAAGCGAAACCACTGCTACATATCAACCAACAAACAAGAGTCCTGAAAATAAGCCATGAGAATGGACGAAAGAAATATACCCAACAAATTGTCTTTCAACAATTAGTACGAAACCCGATTTTCACCTCGCGGTTGTCGCCTTTGGCACGGAGCGTAAAAAAAATTATCGTAGCGAAGCGTTAAAAACGATTTTCTGTTTGAGCGAAGCGAGTTAAAATCGTTTAGCGTAGCGCAGATAATTTTTAGCGGAGTGGCAAC
>CAJONN010000176.1 GCA_905235955.1 uncultured Marinilabiliaceae bacterium | reverse complement strand
GTAAACTACAGCCACAACATCATCTTCCAATGCGTATGGTTTGTTGGTTGCCAAGAATTTAGGAATATAAACATTGGCGTTGTCAGTTGCACTGAAGTTGGCATATCTTAAGCCCATTGCAGTATAATCTGATGGATTGAGCACAACTACGCCAGAAGTAACAGCCGCCCACGATGTGCCATTGTATTTATAAAGTGCATATTTTGTTTCGGTAGATTTATTAGATGCAGAAACAAGCATAACTGTGATAAACTTAGCGTCTTGATATAGATAATACCCCGTCAATGTTATTTCTTGTCCATCGAGCTCGCTACTAACACTACCATCAAGTGGATAGGCAATGCTACCTTGTTTTTCAGTTCCATCGAGAGCAATATTGTAATAACCACCACTTATAGAAAGTTTGCCACTAAACGTAACAAGTTGTACTGATGTGAGAGCTTCAAGTTCTGCACCAGTCTTTGCTGTGGCTGTAGGGTGAGCAAAATTTACGTTCTTCTCTACAAATGTAACTTGCGAATCGGCAGTAAATTGTTTCGCATTTTTGAATACAGATGTTGGACCACTAACTATCACTACATCGCCTACTGCTCTGTCAGTTGTTGTATTGAGGTATACAAGTATATATCCAGTAGCATCTTGCAATAGAAAACCTTTTCCATAAGTCGCACAAATTATTCCCTTCACAGTATATTCACCATTGTCGGCAGCTATAACGTCTGCAATAGTGGAATATGTTTCTTCGGCAGCTTCAGTAGCAGGTTCTGTTTCAGAATATGCGTATGAAATCAAAGCATAATCGCCAGCGACTGGATTTACAACATTGGCAAGAACATTCTTGAGTTTCGAAACGGTGCTTGGTGTAAGATAAGAAACTGCATCGCTCGAGCCCCAAATGGTTGCATAGTCATCGTCAGTAAGAGTGTAGTTTGTTGCACCAGCTATTTTGCCCAGATATTCGGGAACATTTTTGTTTTGATTATAAGTAACCTTCACTGCCGATTGATTGTCGACTGTGGTATACTTATTTGCAAGAAACATAGGGATATATTTCTGAGCAGTTGCCGATAGTGTGAAAGCTTTAGCTTTTGCCAAGCCTTTAAGTTCTATAGTGTCTTCAGCATCTATGGCTCTGTCTTTATACTGACCTATTGTTGCGTAGTCGGCATCGGTGAGAGTATATTCTACTGATGTAATAACTTTTTGACTTTCGTCAACCAAATTGTCGAGATCGTCGAAATATTTGTCGTTGTAGTCGCAGGCTTGTAGGGTGAGCAATGTGGCGGCTACTATGTATATTTTTGTGTTCATAATATTTTCGTAGTTAAGTGGTTAGAACGAAACTTTGAAGTTGACAGCGTATGTGCGACCGAAGGCATAGAATATTTTCCATGCTGTTTGCCAGCTGTGGTCGGCACCATCGGTGGCATCAACTATATATTCGTTGTCGAATATGTTGTCAACGTTGCCAGAGAGGGTGGCGTTGATTTTGTCGCACATTTTGAATGAGTAGCCTACGTTGGCGCTAAATTTGTTGCCTGAAGGTATGCGCCATGGTGAACTATAAACTTTTACGCCATTGAAAGCTACATCGTTAGTAGAAAAATCCCAATCGGCATAATTGCGAGCGAATAGGTTGTAGTCAACGCCTACGCGCAAGCCTTCCATTGGTTTGAATTTAACGCCGAGTGCTGCTGTAGTTTGTGCCGAGCCACCAACTTTTACTTTATCAAGTTTGAAGTCCATGTGAGCATGGTCTTCTGCTTTCATGCCAGATGCTATTTCCATCTGATTATTTTTGATCGGTTGTCCGCCCGAATTATAAAAATAACCTCTTGCGTTGCAGTCCCAAATCCAATCGCCAATTGACAACATGCCATTGAGTTCTACCCAAGATGCTGGGCGAGCAATAAGGTCGAGTTCAACACCCATGTGGCGAGCATCGATACCTTCCATGTTTATACTCCAACGATCTTGTGTACCATCTTTGATTTGTACATCGCCCGATTTCGCCATTGTTTTGTCCATCCACTTGGTATAGTAGGCATTGAGGTTTGCTTTGAACCATGTATTTTCAAAGCCATAGCCTACTTCAAACGATGCAATTTTTTCGTTTACAGCATCGGGGTTGGTTGCATTGCTATTGGTACTGCTAAGGAATGCTCCTCCCGAGAAGAATGGTGCACGGCTGATAAAGCCAACGTTGAAGAATACGTTTTGATAATCGTCGATATTGTAGTTTGCGCCACCTTTTACAGTTCCGCTCCAGAAGTTTATGTGGTCGCTTTCAGCGTGGTCGCTGTCGTAGTAGAAACGGTCATAGCGCCAATAGGTGGTATTGGCAGTAGAGCCTGAGAGGAAGAAGTTGAATTGGTCTAAAGTATATTCAGCTTGCACAAATATTCCGCCTTGCACGGTGTAGCCGTCGTAGTCACGATAAACAATATCGCCTACGTGCAGTTTTTTATATTTGAAGTCGGGGTCGGCAGCTGCCTGATTGTTAGATGCATTTACATTAGCACGATTGCGGTCGACATAATAGTCGCCATTGTAAAGGTCTATTATTTCGTTGGTGTGAATGCCTTTGTACCAGCGGAAGTCGACACCACCAGAGAGTGTGAGGTCGTCGGTGAGTTGGTTGTTGTAGTTTGAGAGCACTCCGAGCCATGTGTGGTAGTTTTTGCTAATCGACATTACCATTTCAGAGCCGTGGTCGCTCTGTTCGTTGATGTCTTGTATTTGGTCGTAAGCAAATGTGCCGTCTTCGTTGCGGAAGTTGTAGTTGAGTGCGCCGTTAGATGCGCCATACCATTTGTTTGAGTATGCAATGGTTGTTTGTCCGCTATAGCCATATCCGCGTCCGATAGAGGTATAGAGTGCGGTTGAGAGTGTTTGCTTGTCGTCTATTTGCCACTGGTGATTGAGCGATATTTGTGGCTTGTGATAGACGTTTCGAGCTGATGTTTTGCGCTCGCCATTCTTGCCAAAACCATACGTAGGATTGTATTTGTATTCGCTATCGCTCTTCATGTAGTCTTTCACTTTCTGCCAACCAACTATTGTTAAGCCGTCGTATAAAGAGCGTTGGTTGTGCCATTGTGGTGCGCCAAAGGCTGTGATAGATAGCTGATGGTCAGCATTGATGCGTTTGGCAATGCTTACAAACCAGTTGTAGCCTTCAAATTCGGTGCCTTGCACGTAGCCGTCGCCCCAAGTTTTGGCAAGCAGTGTGGTGAGTGCCCAGCCATGTTCGTTCATGCCGGTTGATACGGTTGCAAGTATTTTTTTGTAGCCATCGTTGCCCATACCGTATGATAGTTTTCCGCCTTTTTGTGCGTCAATTGATTTGGTAACGATGTTGATGGTGCCGCCTACTGATGGTGCTGAAACTTTGCTAGCGCCCAAGCCGCGTTGTGTTTGCATAGAGCGTGTTACGTCTGATAGGCCTGCCCAGTTGCTCCAATATACGCCGCCCCATTCCATATCGTTGACTGGCACGCCGTTGATGAGTACGGCTACGTTGGGCGATTTGAAGCCTCGCATGTTGATTTCTGAGTCGCCAAAGCCGCCACCTTTCTTTGTTGCATATACGCCCGGTGTAGCATTGAGCAATTCAGGGAATTCTTGGTTGCCAAGTTTTTCTTCAATTATATTGGGGGTGATGCTTGATAGTGCTACAGGTGTTTTGCGTGAAACAGCTACTGATGAGGTGACAACAACATCGTCGAGCATCTTTTTATCGGCTTCCAACTTTACAGTTCCGATGTTGGTATTGCTTGATGTTACAGCTACATCAATGCTTTTGTAGCCCAAGTAGGAGATGTTGAGTGTAACGGCATCAGAGTTTAGTCTGATAGAAAAATAACCATCGATGTTGGTAACTGTGCCATTAGTTGTGCCAGCTTCAATAACGGCACCGCCAACTATAGGCTGACCATCGCTGGCATCAATCACTCTGCCTGTTGCAGTGTATTGTGCCATTGCACATACCGCAACCAATAGCATAGCTGCTACGGTAAAGAAAAGTTTCATCACTTTGTGTGTTTGAGTTATTAAATAAAGTTTGATTTTTTGCGATAAAGATAGTAGCATGCTATAAAGCGTGCTTTCTAAGAAAGTTGCAGAATGCAACATAATGTAATCCGTACGGATTTTTTGCATTACTTAGTTGTAATAGATATACAAACGATGCAAAAATATAAGATATAGATAATATTTAAAAAATATGATATGTTAAAAGAT
>CAJONN010000175.1 GCA_905235955.1 uncultured Marinilabiliaceae bacterium | reverse complement strand
CAAGCTATTTAGGTTATGCGGTGAATATTGTTTGGAGATATATGTAATTCATTGTTTCCTTACAGCAAGTCTTCGCAGTGTTCTCCCGCATATTGGTCTAACGGCGATTGTTCCAAACGTTATTTGCAACCTCATATTAAGCACAACTATTCCAATTGCAATAAGTTACATATTGAAACGAATAGGATTGCATCAATACATATTCCGCCTTGCAAGCACGATAAGTTCGCATCAATTAAGTTTTGCAAAGTAATAATTACTTATTTAATATATACAGCGCTGATCATCTCAGCGTTTTTTTGTTTCACAATGTATGAAATAACATATTTTTGTGCCATATTTGTGATATATTTTTCCAACAACAAAGAACTTTTATAATTTATGACAGACATAGAGATTGCCAACTCGGTGCAGATGCGACCTATAGCTGAAATAGCAAGCAAAATAGGCATTGGTGCCGATGATATTGAACAATATGGCAAATACAAGGCCAAACTACCACTTAGCCTTATCGATAGTAGCAAAATAGCTAAGAGCAAACTTATTCTCGTTACCGCCATATCGCCCACACCTGCTGGCGAGGGCAAAACAACAGTGTCGATAGGTTTGGCCGATGGACTAAGCAAAATAGGTAAAAAAACGGTGGCTGTGTTGCGCGAACCTTCGCTCGGCCCGGTGTTTGGCATCAAAGGAGGCGCTACGGGGGGCGGTTATTCGCAAGTGTTGCCTATGGAAGATATCAACTTGCACTTCACTGGCGACTTCAATGCAATAGAGAAGGCTCACAACCTACTCGCAGCTCTTATCGACAATAATTTGCAACTCAAAACTGGTGGTTTGGGCATTGATCCGCGTACCGTAACTTGGAAACGTGTGATGGATATGAACGACCGCGCTTTGCGTCGCATTGTAGTGGGTATGGGCGGAATAAACAATGGTGTGCCACGCGAAACGGGTTTCGACATTACTGCAGCATCAGAGGTGATGGCAATACTCTGTTTATCTGACGATATGGACGACCTCAAACGCCGACTTGGCAACATATATGTAGGGCAAACATACGAAGGTAAAGCTATTTTTGCTCGCGACCTAAAGGCTGAAGGCGCAATGGCAACACTGCTCAAAGATGCTATAAAACCTAACTTGGTGCAAACCATCGGACAAACACCTGCCATTATTCACGGCGGACCATTTGCCAATATTGCTCAAGGCACGAACACCATAATAGCTACACGCACAGGTTTGTCGGTAGCCGACTATGTGGTAACAGAAGCTGGTTTTGCGTCAGATTTGGGTGCAGAGAAGTTCTTCGATATCAAGTGCGTAAAGGCTGGTCTGAAGCCTCAGGTAGTAGTGCTTGTTGCTACCATCAGAGCACTCAAATATCATGGTGGTGTAGATGTTGATAGCCTCAAAAAGGAGGATGTAAATGCACTTCTACGTGGCATGGCAAATTTGGAGAAACATATAGAAAATATGCGCAAATTCAAGGTTACGCCTATTGTAGCTATCAATCATTTTACAGATGACACTGATGCTGAGATACATGCGCTGAAAGCACGTTGCGCAGAGTTGGGCGTAGAGGCTCACTTGGCCGATGTGTGGGCAAAAGGTGGCGAAGGTGCTACCGAACTTGCTGAAGCTGTGGTAAATGCCATTGACAATGGTGAGAGCAATTTCGTACCACCATTATACAAATGGTCAGAGGGAATTGAGAAGAAAATAAATCGTATTGCCACAGAGATTTATGGTGCTGATGGTGTTGAATATTCAGCACAAGCAAAGAAGGATATTCAGCGCATAAAAGATTTGGGTATGTCTGGTTTGCCTGTGTGCATAGCCAAAACGCAGAAGTCGTTATCAGACGATCCGAAGAAGATTGGCCGTCCAACTGGTTTTATCATTACGGTGCGCAATGTAGAACTTGCTGCTGGTGCTGGCTTTATTATTCCGCTCACAGGCGAGATGATGCGCATGCCCGGCTTACCAACACACCCTGCTGCAGAAAATATTGATATAGATGTTGATGGCAATATTGTTGGTCTGTTTTGAGCCGATAAACAATATATATATCATATAAACGCAAGAAATGAGGCTGCTCCGCAATATTCAAGTGGTGCAGCCTCATTAGTTTTTGCTATTAATCTGAGTCCAAAATAGGCAATTATCTAACGTGCGTATCGCCTTTGGGTTTTTATACATTTTCACTTGCGAAAGTTGAGCTTTTTTATAATACCTTTGCAGGCGAAAACCAGAAAATGCACACCATTTTGAATTCTATACACAAAAATATAGCCTTAGCCACATTGGCTTTGCTACTTCTGATTATAGGCTGTGCCAATCCCGGAACGCCTTCAGGTGGTCCCAGAGATCGTAAGCCGCCAGTGCTCATAAAATCAGTGCCACAGCCCAACTCTACAGGTTTTAGTGGCAATATGCTCACACTCACTTTTGACGAAAATATACAACTCAAAGATCAAGACACAAAGTTTGTAATGTCGCCGCCGCTTGCCATACAGCCCAAGCTCGATGCACATGCCAACGTTTTGCGAGTCCGCTTCGACTCTGATACCATATTGATGCCCGGCACAACATATACACTCGACTTTGCCGATTGCCTTTCAGATCTCAACGAAGGTAATATATATCAGGACTTTACGTTTACATTTTCTACTGGCGAAAGTCAAGATAGTATGATGATTTCGGGCAACTTGTACGATGCACAAACCATCAGCCCAATAAGTGGCGTATACGTATTGTTGCAGCAAAACTTAGCCGACTCAGCATTCAGAACTGTTCCACCTGTTCGCATTGCTAAAACCGATAATTTTGGTCGGTTTCAGATAAAAAATGTACCAGCTGGGCGCGACTATCGCATTTTTGCCCTCGATGACCAAAATCGCAACTTTCTCTTCGACCAACCCGGTGAGCAAATAGCATGGTTTGATGGTAATATTAGTCCAGCATGGGAAATAAGGCAAATAACTGATAGTGTCCGCATTGACTCACTCTCGCTCTCAGCCGACACAGCCGACTGGGTGTTTGAGCCCATAGTGCGCGATACACTTGTCTACACACCAGACTCGCTCACCCTCTTTGCCTTCACTGAAGACTACTACAACCAATACATTACCTCCGATGAACGTAATAAAAGAAACGTTATCAAAATTACGTTCAACAAGCCAATGAAAAACAAACCCCAAATTACCTTCCCCGGACAAGACAACAGCATATCGCACGCACTCACTGAATATTCGGCCAACAACGATAGCGTTACCATTTGGCTCACCGACTCGCTAATATACAAAGGCGACTCAGTAATAATAGCTACAACATACAACGTGCTTGATAGCATGAAACAGCTTACACTCAAAACTGACACACTCGACCTTTGGTTTTTGGAAAAAGCTACCGCCAACAACAAAAACAACGACAAAAGCAATCGCCGACGCAGAAAAAAAGAGACAGAGAAGAAGCCCGAAGTGCCTACACTCAAGCTAAATATAAACAATAGCATAGCCGTATTCTCAACTCTATCAATCAGTAGCGAAACGCCATTTGCACAGTTCGATTGGAATGCCGTGCGCATAAGTCATAAAGTTGACACAATATACGAGCCAATAAAATTTACCACCATACCAGACACCATCAACCTGCGCCACAAAGCAATAAAAGCCGACTGGATTGCAGGCGATAGCTACAAAATAGAGATAGACTCAGCGGCAGTGCGCGATATATACGACTTGCAATGCAACAAAATAGAGAGTAAATTCAGCGTCGCTTCACTCGACAAATATGGCACACTCTACATAGTTGTAACCAACATACCCAACAACGCATTGTTGCAACTCGTACCCACAACATGCGATAAAGTTCTGAGACAGAATAAAGTGCCAGCCAACGGCAAAGTGGCATTCCGCTACCTCAAGCCAAGCGAATATATGATACGCATAGTGAGCGACGACAACAACAATGGGCAATGGGACATAGGCAACTACGAGCAACAACTACAGCCCGAAAAGATAACATACTATATGGGAAAAGTGAATGTGCGCGCCAACTGGGACATCAAAGTCGACTTCGACGCAAACGCCTATTCACCTGATAAATTCTCACGCAAATTCCGCACAAAATCATCAGGCAAAAATAAAAACCGTTAATTAGATGACTGAACGAATAGCCACTAAAACCGATGCCGAATATATGAGAGAGGCGCTCAAAGAGGCAAACAAAGCACTCGCAAATGGCGAAGTTCCAATTGGTGCCGTAGTTGTGTGCAATGGGCGCATCATAGGTAGAGGGCACAACCAAACCGAAGTTCTTACCGACGTAACAGCTCACGCTGAAATAATAGCTCTAAGTGCAGCTACACAAGCTTTAGGTGCTAAATATCTCACCGACTGTACTTTATATGTTACTATTGAGCCATGTTGCATGTGCGCCGGAGCATTGGCATGGGCACAATTATCCAGACTGGTATATGGCGCTGACGATGAAAAAAGAGGCTATTCGCGTTGCCAACCCTCCATTCTTCACCCCAAAACAACTATTACCAAAGGCATCTTAGCCGATGAGTGTAGCCAAATAGTATTAGATTTCTTCAAAGGCAAACGCAATAATTAAAAAATTTAGAATCATTACAAATTTTACATTCTTATTGTAAGCTATTAGAAAATTTGTAATCTTTGCAAAAAAACAGAGTAAGACAATGGATGAGAAAGAAGCTATAGAGAGGCTCCGGAGCTTTGGAATAAGCATAACACAGCCACGTATAGCCATCATGCGATACTTGATGACTAATCACATCCACCCTACCGTTGAGAATGTTTATAATGCACTGAAAGATGACTTGCCTAAACTTTCGCTCAACACTGTATACAATACCATAAAGATATTTTCAGATTTTGGTGCAATCACATTTCTCACCATCAATGATAAAAATATCAACATAGAAGCAAACACAACACCGCATGGGCATTTGCTTTGCTTGCGATGTGGCAAAACAATAGACCTACCATTATTTGGCATAAAGCCCAACACAAAAACACTTTGTGGGCACCAAATAAACGAAATACATCAGTATTATAAAGGTGTGTGTAGCGATTGTTTAGCAAAAGAAAAAGACAAATAACCTTAAAACCAAAAATAGAACGATTATGGCATCAAAAAAATGGATTTGCCCTGTATGTGGCTACGTACATGAAGGCGATGAAGCACCTGCAAAATGTCCACAATGTGGCGTTCCGGGCTCAAAGTTTAAAGAATACGCTGACGCTGCTCTCAATTTTGTAACCGAGCACTTTTTGGGCGTTGCAAAAGAGATACCACAAAATGAAGATGGTGCATTTGTATTGCAAGGTCTCAAAGACCACTTCAATGGCGAATGCTCTGAAGTAGGCATGTATTTGGCAATGAGCCGCCAAGCCGACCGTGAAGGTTACCCAGAAATAGCTGAAGCATTCAAACGTTATGCTTTTGAAGAGGCCGAGCATGCTGCTAAATTTGCTGAGCTACTTGGCGAAATAGTTTGGAACACTAAAACCAACGTTGAGAAACGCATGCTGGCTGAAGAGGGCGCATGTGCAGGCAAAATGGAGATAGCCAAGAAAGCAAAACAACTCAACCTTGATGCTATTCATGACACAGTACACGAAATGGCAAAAGACGAAGCTCGCCATGGTGCAGGCTTCCAAGGCTTGTTCAATCGTTACTTCAAAAAGTAATCTTGCCCACATTACAGTCTAAAACTCATAATAGCAAAACTGATGAGGCTGCCCCACTTGAATATTGCGGAGCAGCCTCATTTCATTAATTTAAGTTTCGTAAGTAGAAATGTACTACAAACAAGTCCCCAAACACGGCTTTTTCATTAATCTTTTACTTTTTATTTCGCTACGCTCAATCATCTTCGGGTCTTTCCGCAAGAAAAAGTAACAAAAAGAACTCGTCGCTGTTGCCACTCCGCTAAAAAT
>CAJONN010000174.1 GCA_905235955.1 uncultured Marinilabiliaceae bacterium | reverse complement strand
GCTACGATAATTTTCTTAACGCTCCGTGCCAAAGGCGACAACCGCGAGGTGAAAATCGGGTTTCGTGCTAATTGTTGGAAGACATTTTTTTGTTGTATTTCTTCCGCCACTTCGGGGCTACTTTACTTGCGAAACTTGAATTTTATTATTTTGTCAAAATAGCCTCCAAATTGTTGCCATATTTTTGGGCAAGTGCAGTGCCGTCAACGCCTTCGAGGTCGCCAAGTATCTTGAGGGCATCGCCTCTGCATTCACCGCATACAAGTGTGTCGGCGGTGAAGCCTGCGCATACTTTAGGGCGGTCGGGCGAACGAAATATGCCACACAAACCTTCAGGCGTTAGGTGTATGCATGGTGTGCCACCGGGTTTGCCATTGGGCATTCCGGGTATGGGCGAGGAGATGCTTGGTGCTATGCAACATGCACCGCAACCTACTCTACAATCAAAAAAATGACTCTGTTGCATTGTTGTCTTTTCCTATAAATCTGTTGTTCGCTTGAATTTATTTTATCTGTTGCTCAGCAATGCCTCATACGTGCCTTCGCGCATCATTTTGCGGCACACATCGCATACTCCACATGGGGGCGCATCGGTTTCGCCAAAGTAGTGCAAAAGTATTTGACTGCGACACATGTCGGTGCTTTCGCAATATTCTATTACAGACTCTATGCGGTGTAGCATGTCGCGCTTGCGGTCAGCATAGACTGAGGCTGGTAGCTTGAGTTCTTTTTCGTGTACACGTTCGCGTGTAAAGGTGAGGAGCGATGTTTTTTTCTGCGGATTGTATATGATTATTTTCATACGTGTCAGAGCACGTAGTTTTTCATATATTACTTGCCTTGTTGTGTTGCATTTTTGTGCCAAAACATCTTCGCTTATTACAGCATATTCTGTAAACAAGCCGGTGTATGTGCGCAATAGAGCTTTTATGACAATGTCAAGGTCAGGGTGAGCCATGCGTATGTTGTATAGCTCTTCGCTGTTGACAATGAAGATAACTCTTGATTGCAATTCGGTTTCGTCAACATAGTTGATGTAGCCTGCGTTGGTGAGTAGTGTGAGTGCGCTGTGTGTGGTAACTGCCCATTTGTCGAATTTCTGACAAAATGAGGCTATGTCGAATTCGCACGTGTAGCCTTGCCCTGAGCCTAAGCCGATGCTTTGGCTGTTGCATAGCGAGTTGTATACGCTTTCTATTACATCGGGTTCGGGGTAGCTTGTTGTTGCGTTTCGGCGTAGTGTGGCTGCATCGTTGCCTGACCAAAGCATTATGGCGTATGCCTTTTGTCCGTCACGCCCAGCTCGCCCCGCCTCCTGAAAATATGCCTCTACTGATTCGGGTGGGTCGATGTGAACTACAAGGCGCACATCGGGTTTGTCTATGCCCATGCCAAAGGCGTTGGTACACACTATTACGCGCGCTATGCCGTTTTGCCAGTCGCGCTGTATTTGGTCTTTCTCTTTGTTTGATAAGCCTGCGTGATAATATGCCGTCGGAATGCCTACTTTGTTGAGTTTTTGCGCTGTTTCCCACGTTTTGCGTCGGCTCCTGACGTATACTATGCCTGTGCCTTGTACTCTGTTGAGTAGGGTTATGAGCATGTCGTCTTTGTTTTCGGTTTGCCGAACCATATAGGCTATGTTTTCACGAGCAAAACTTTTTCTGAAGACGTTCTCTTTTTTGAAGTTTAGGCGTTTTTGTATGTCGGCTACAACCTCTTTGGTGGCAGTAGCTGTAAGTGCCAATATAGGGGCTTGTGGCTTGATGTCTCTGATGGTGGCAATGTTCATATACGACGGGCGAAAGTCGTAGCCCCACTGCGATATGCAATGCGCTTCATCAACCACTATGAGGCACACTTTCATCTGTGCCAATTTTTGTTTGAAGAGGTCGGTTGAAAGGCGTTCGGGCGATACGTATAGAAATTTGCAACCGTTGTATATGCAGTTGTCGAGTGCTACATTTATTTCGTCGTGCGTTAGGCCAGAGAAGATGGCTTTGGCCGATATGCCACGCTTGCGCAAGTTGCTCACTTGGTCTTTCATAAGGGCAATGAGTGGCGTAACTACAACGCATACGCCCTCCATTGCCAATGCTGGTACCTGAAATGTTATCGACTTGCCACCGCCTGTAGGCATCAGTCCGAGTGTGTCGCGCCCTTTGCCTGCTGACTCAATAATGTCGAGCTGCAATGGGCGAAACTGGTCGTAGCCCCAATATTGTTTCAATATGTCATGATATACTGACACTTCGTTATTTTACCACAATCTTCTTTGTTTCGTTGCCTTGTTTTACTACATATAGTCCGCGTGGCAAAGTGCCGAGGCTATTGCCACAATGTCTGCCTGCAAGGTCGTACACTTCAACTGGTGCATTGTTGTTAGCATCAATTGGTGCGATGCCTGTGTAGGTGTATTTCAGTTTGTTGTCGAACCATACTACACGTCTTTTGAGGTAGTTGCGCACATTGTCTACTTCAGCGGCGTAGCTTCCCCATGTTTCGGGGTTTTGATGAACTTTAGTATTCATTATTGGCCAACGCATAAAGTTGAGTTCTTGCGAAGCTTGCAACTGTGTTTCAAGGCTATCAACTATGGCTGTTAAGTGTTCGGCGTTAATGCCATTGTGGCGCACTTCGTCCCATATATCAACAAGTTGTTTTTTCGCATTGGCATTGTAGATGACAATGTTATCTACAAAATTTTTCATGCTATCACTGGCGTAGCTACCACCACTTCGGTATATATAGTCGGTTTTGTTGTTGATAGGGTAGGTGCGGTTGTCGTTCTCAAAAGCTATATCAAAATCCCATACCGGACCTGTGTAGAATATGTCGTTGGAGCGATGCTTATACATATATGTGCTCCAATATGTGTCAGTATTACCAGAGAGCTCGCCTATGATGAAGTGACGCAAAAATGTGTTGAGGTCAAGATATGTTTGCCAATTTTTTTCCATTTGGTCAAATTTCTCTTTGATGTAGTTGTGTTGTTCCGCTACTATTTCATCATCATCGGGCGACTTGATGGTTACTGGAATGCCTTTTGCTGATCTAAACCATGATGTTTCTTGGTTAGCGTATGCGTCAATTTCTATAAGGTAGCCACCTGTCAGTTCCTCGCCATCAATATCTTTGGGTTTCATTTCGGTGATGTCTACGCGGTTGCTGTTTACCTCTATTTGGTCACATAGTTGGTAGCAGCCTTTGTATTCGCCATTGAGTATTACGTCAACGGCAGTGCCGTATGGTGTGTAGGGCATCCCCATAATCTGACTTATTCTGAATGCTAATAGGTTGCGCATCAGTGTTTTGTCGCCATAGTTGTTTATCAGTGTCCATTTCTTAGCTTTGGCTGGTGCATCGAGCACGTTTTGTTTTTTGTCGAACTTTATTCGATAAGGTTTTTTGTCAAAGCCGCGCGAAGCATTGCCACGTTCGCGTATGCCACCCGGTTCTGAGAGTATTTGTGAGCCATCTTTTGAAATAATGGTTATTTGCGAAGGTATGTCGTGCTCTTTGTCGTAAGGTATTTCACCATTTTTAGTGTGAATAGTTACGGTAGGCAAGTTGGTAAGTTGATAGAGTTTGCTCTCATCGCCTTCACCTTCATGTCCATAAAATTCAATTTCGGCAATGTTGCACCGAGCATCGTTGGGGCCAACATAGCGCACATAGCGGAAGCCTTTTGAGCATTGTACATCAGCATGTGATATTTCGCCTATTTTGCCTTTTTCGGTGATGATGTAGAGTGGCATAGCGTCCATAAAGTCCTCCTGATTAGCACCTTCGAAGAGACCTAATACTACACGTCCTTCGCCGTTTACATCGTTGCGTGGCGACCAGCCTACTTTTGTTATCACATGAGCACTGCCAAGGTCAAGTCCTACCCAAGTGTAGCTTCTATCGAATGAGGCAAAGAATGTGTTAAGGTCATTATCGAACGCATCAGCGCATGTGTTGATGGTGATAGAGGAGTCGTTAGTACTATAATCAACACTTTTGGGTGTGCCAATAATAGTGCCAATGAGTTTGTTGTCGTCAGCTGCAATAGCCGTAATAGCAAGAGTTTGAGAGGTTAGTAGTGTTGTAAAAAATGCACATTTAGATATGTTCATAACAATTGTCTTTTTTCTGATAAATACAAAAGTAATAACAATTGATTAATTCGCAAATAGATAGGTTTTGCGGTTAAATTTAAAAAATCATGACAGGAGAAGAATTACAAACCATGCTTTACAGAACATCAAGTTCATTTATGGATGTAAGAATGAAAGAAGCTAAAGTAGTGGTACGCACAAAAGATGGTAGTCTTCATGAGAT
>CAJONN010000173.1 GCA_905235955.1 uncultured Marinilabiliaceae bacterium | reverse complement strand
TTTTTATTTTGCTTCGCCGAAGTTCGGCGAAGCAAAATAGAGCTAAATAAGAAAAAGGGGGTTAAAGAACCATGACATTTTTATGTTATACAATGCCTGAAAATCCGATAAATGCTAATGACATAATGCCAGCTACTATAAGGGCTATAGGCATACCTTTCATACCTTCGGGCACGTCCATCAGCTCTAAGTGCTCACGCACACCAGCAAATAGTATCAAGGCAAGTGCAAAACCTATGGCTGTGGCAATGGCATAAACCACACCGCTAAGCAATGTAGGCTCTTCTAATCCTTGCAAGTTGTATGTGCCATCGCCTACCAAAATAGCTACACCAAGTATGCAGCAGTTGGTAGTGATGAGGGGCAAAAAGACGCCAAGTGCCTGATATAGAGATGGTGACACTTTTTTCAAGATTATCTCTACCATCTGAACCAATGCCGCTATGATAAGTATGAAGGCTATGGTTTGCAAATATTTCAGGTCGAAGGGTTCGAGGATACACTTTTGCACAAGGTAAGTAACAATAGTAGCAAGTGTAAGCACAAACGTTACTGCTGCACCCATGCCAGCTGCAGTGCTCACCTTCTTTGATACGCCCAAAAATGGGCAGATACCCAAGAACTGTGAGAAGACAACATTGTTGACAAATATTGCCGATATAACAATCAAAATATACTCCATAACTTAAGCCTTTCTGATCTTATTAACAATAGCTATGAGATAGCCCAAAACGAGGAATGCACCCGGAGCAAGTACAAATGCCAATGCGCCGTACTCTTTGCTCCATAGGTCGATGCCAAATATGTTGCCCGAACCAAGCAGCTCGCGGCAAGCACCAAGTAGTGTGAGGGCAAATGTAAAGCCCAAGCCTATGCCTATGCCATCGAAAAGTGAGTCGAGAGGCGTATTTTTTACAGCAAATGCTTCGGCACGACCAAGCACAATGCAGTTGACCACAATAAGTGGAATAAACAAACCAAGAGATGCATAAAGCGAAGGTAGGTATGCTTGCATAAGCATCTGAAGCACAGTTACAAACGACGCTATCACAACTATAAATGATGGTATGCGAACCATATCTGGTACCAACTTTTTGATAGACGACAACACAACGTTGCTACAGATGAGCACAAACGTTGTTGCCAAGCCCATACCCAATCCGTTGATAGCCGATGTTGTAGTACCAAGCGTCGGACACATGCCCAAGAGAAGCACAAAGGTTGGATTCTCTTGAATCATTCCGTTGAGTATAATCTTTATTTTATTCATTTTCTTTTAGTTATTCGTTGGTTAATCAGTCGGCATTTTTGCTTGTAGCACCTGTATTGGCGTTAGCATTGCCTCTGAACAAAACTTCGTACTCTATGTTGATGGCTCTAAGGAAGGCTCGGCTTGTGATGGTCGATGCTGTTATGGCATCAACCTCGCCACCATCTTTGCTCACTTTGAGTTCTTTCTGTCCGGGGTTGAGACCTATAATATAGCTACCGGGGTTGTGTTCTTTGTCTTTAAACCACTCTGGAGCTTGTGCGCCAAGACCTGGCGTTTCGCCATGTTTTAGCACTTCATAACCCATTATGTTGCCATCTTTGTCGAAACCTGTAAGCACGGTGAGGTCGGGCGAAAAACCTTGCACAGCAGTCTTCACTGCCTTGCCAAGTTCTGTACCATTTTGCTCAGCTGTGTATACCACAAAGGTTTGTTTGCCGTCGTCAGATTTTATGGTATCTATTTTACTTACAGTCAAATCGCCTTGAGCTCCAGCACCCAAAATAACCTTTTTTATGCCGTCTTCCAAGTTTTTTTGTTCGATGCGAGCAATTGGTTCTTTGGTTACTTCGTTCATTACGCCCAGAAGAGCAGCTGCAACAATTGTTATACCTGTAAGAACTATCACCATATTGGGCAATGTTGATTCTAACTTTTTCATTTCTTCACTACCTCCCCGAAGCGTTTTGGTTTGCAATAAGTATTGATAAGTGGAGTAACAATGTTCATGATGAGTATGGCAAACGACATACCTTCTGGGTATGAACCAAATGTACGGATAAGCATTGTGAGTAAGCCTATTCCAACACCATACACTATCATGCCTTTGGGCGACATAGGCGATGTAACATAGTCGGTAGCCATAAATATAGCGCCCAACATCATGCCACCTGTGAGCAAATGAAACAATGGCGAAGCATATACATCAGGGTTGTATAGGTTGAGTAAACCTGAGAATATGGCTACTGTGGCAAGTATGCTTACTGGTATGTGCCATGTAATAACTTTGGTGCAAAGCAAGAATATGCCACCTACTATGAGGCATATTGCTGCCACTTCGCCAAGCGAACCGCCAATGTTGCCTAAGAGCAAGTCTGTACTGGGTATGTTGGCTATTGCGCCTACACCACCCTCTTTTAGCAGTCCGAGAGGTGTAGCACCTGTAGTACCATCAACTGCATTGGGTGTTGGCCATGTGGTCATTTGTGCTGGAAATGATACAAGCAGAAATACACGTCCCAAAATAGCAGGGTTAGCTATATTTTGTCCTAAACCGCCAAAGGTCATTTTTCCCACGCCAATAGCTACAAGTGCACCAATTATAATAATCCAGATGGGTAAATTGGATGGCAGGTTGAATGCCAAAATCAAGCCAGTAACGGCTGCCGAACCATCGGTGATGGTGGGATGCACTTTGAGAATAAATTTCTGTATGAGAAATTCGATGAGTACGCATGATACTACCGAAGTTAGCACTACAGTCAGTGCGCCTATACCGAAGTACCACACCGATGCTGCCAAGGCTGGCAAGAGTGCAACTACAACGCTATACATATTGCGCTTGACGGAATCGCTGCCATGTACATGAGGCGACGGAGCTACTGTTAATGTATTCATTGTGTTTTTGTAATTTTTCTTTTTACCCTAACTTATTTTGCTTCAGTGGCTTTGGCTGCCTCGGCTGCTGCTTTGGCTGCTGCTGCGCGTGCTCTGATAATACCCATCACTTTACCTTTGCCAAGGCGTATATAGTCGAGCAATGGGCGATTCGACGGACATGTGAAGCTACATGAGCCACATTCGATGCAGTCAGCTATGTGATTTTCTTCGGCACTATCCAATATATTTTTAGCCGATAGCTTCGAGAGTAAGAATGGCTCCAAACCCATCGGACAGGCGCTCACGCACTTGGCGCAACGTATGCACGGTGATGCCTCGCCACGTTTCGACTCTGCGTTGTTCATCAGCAAAATGCCCGACGAACCTTTGTGAATGGGCACATCGATATTGGCAAATGCGCGTCCCATCATTGGTCCACCGCCTATTATCTTGGCGCAATCTTCAGGTATTCCGCCAGCAGCCTCGATGAGCGAGCTAACGGGCGTGCCTATTCTTGCCCAAAAGTTGCTTGGGCGTTGCAATGGCTTGCCAGTTACGCACACCACACGTTCGATGAGCGGCTTATTTTTCTGCACTGCCTCATAAACGGCGTATGCTGTGCCCACGTTTTGCACCACGGCACCTACCGAAATTGGCAGAGCGCCCGATGCTACTTGACGTCCAATACAAGCGTCAATGAGCTGTTTTTCACCACCTTGCGGATATTTCATCTTCAGCGGTTGCACGTGCACTCCCTGATAGCTTGCCGAGAGCTTTGTCAGCAATTCGATAGCATCTTTTTTATTATTTTCAATGCCAATATAAGCATCGGTTACGCCAATGGCTTTCATCAGAATCTTGACGCCAATGAGCACCTCTTCGCTCTTTTCGAGCATCAGACGATGGTCGGCGGTGAGGTAAGGTTCGCACTCCACACCATTGATGATGAGTGCTTTAGCTTGTCCGGGCTTGACGCCAAGTTTTACCTGTGCAGGGAAACGCGCGCCACCCATACCAACGATGCCCATCTCGCCAAT
Source organism: uncultured Marinilabiliaceae bacterium (assembly GCA_905235955.1). GTDB lineage: Bacteria > Bacteroidota > Bacteroidia > Bacteroidales > Marinilabiliaceae > W3P20-009. Next base: position 435 of record CAJONN010000173.1, on the reverse strand, counting down.
CTTCTTCACAATCTCTTCGGCGCTGAGCGTTATATCGCGTTTGATGCCGGTTGAGCGGTCGATGGACTCAATCCATTCATCGCCTTCGATGGCAATGGTTATCATCATGGCAGGCTTGCCGTCGTCGCCAGCTGTGGTCTCTATCTTTTTTATCTTGCCCGAAAATGGCGCATGCACATTTGCCGAAACAAAACCGCCGGCTTGCGCAATGAGTTGTCCCACTTTCACGTCGTCGCCAACGGCAACTACGGGCTGGGCGGGTGCGCCAATGTGCTGAACTACAGGTATGCGAACCTCCTTGATGTCGGCAGGTAGTTCAAACTGCCTCAGAGGTGTTCCGGCCGAGAGTTTGTTCTCTTCGGGATGAATGCCTCCTATAGAAAATGTCTTCAACATGTGATTCTCTCTGTTTCAGTTATTTATCAACCAACTACT
>CAJONN010000172.1 GCA_905235955.1 uncultured Marinilabiliaceae bacterium | reverse complement strand
AAACTCTTCAGATGCTCGGTGAGAAGGTTTGTCAGTTCATCATTAGCTGATGTGTCTTTGAGTTTCTCAAGTTGCTCTTCTATTGATATTTGCCCTACAGATGTTGGTGATGTCAACTTGCCCTTTGGCTGTGGCTGCTGTGGTTGATTTGGCGCAAAAAATAAGCCCTATATGGGTAATAGGCTATAGACAGTGGTGTAGACTGCATACATATCAACCAACAAAAAAGAACCCCGAATGGACGAAAGAATTGCTATTGCTATGCGTTAGGTCTTTCGCCCCTTCAGGGCTAATAATATAAGAAGTGCTTGATTAGCAGGAGTTTCGCTACGCCATACCACCTACTTGTAATCTTTCGCTCCTTCGGGGCTGCTTTACTTGCGAAACTTGAGTAATTAATAGAACACCCCTATAAATATAATGTACCTCAGATGTGTTTGGCTGTAGCTTTTTCTCTTTCATCGAGAGCTATAGACCAACGCAGATAGAAGTAACCTACTACACCTGAGAATGTTGAGCCCATAAAGATGCCCAATTTGGCTTGTGTAAGTATGGCGGGATCGGAGAAGGCAAGCGATGCTACGAATATTGACATTGTAAAGCCTATGCCACCCATCATACCCATGCCTATCATGGTGTGCCATGAGCTACCTTCAGGCTTTTCAGCAAGGTGCAATTTGACGGCTATCCATGAGAAGAGGCTGATGCCTATTGTTTTGCCAAGAAATAGACTAAGAGCTATGGCTACAGTAACTATAGAAAATACTTCAGGTTGTTCATCAGCGTAGTAGTTGTAGATGATAACGCCACTATTGGATATGGCAAAGAGAGGTAGCACAACGTAGTTGACAAATTCGTGAAGCGAATTTTCTACATATTGTAGTGGGCTCTGTACGTTTTTCACTAAATGATGTATGGTGTGTGCACCATTGATTTGTTCAGAGTCGAGAACAACGACATTGTTACGTATGGTTTTGACGTTTTCGAAACATGGCAATACATCTTTGATGCCGTAAACAAATTCAGTAGAACGCAGGTGAGTGCGCATTGGAATGGCTAATGCGGTGAGCACGCCAGCTATTGTAGAGTGTACGCCACTTTGCAAGAGCAACCACCATATTACTATGCCTGTGAAGAGGTAGACATGAAGCCTGCCCACATTGAATACGATATTGAGAATGAGCAATAAAGCAAAGAGTGCGAGGGCAGAAAAGAGGTAGAGTGTTTGTATGTTGGAGGTGTAGAAAATGGCTATGACGAGCACACCGCCAAGGTCGTCGACTATGGCAAGGGCTGTGAGGAACACTTTGAGCGAAAGTGGTACTTTGTTACCCAACAAACTTAGTATGCCTATTGAGAAGGCTATATCGGTAGCCATTGGCGTGCCCCAACCATTGGCTGCTTCGCCATCGAAACCGAAGCATTTATATATTAATATGGGCACTATCATTCCGCCTACGGCTGCAAAAATAGGCAAGATGGCGCTTTTTATATCAGACAACTCACCTGCCACCATTTCACGTTTTATTTCAAGACCTGCCATGAGGAAGAATATGGTCATGAGGCCATCGTTGATCCAATGGATGGTGTGCATATCGATGACGAGTTCGTTGATAGAGAGTTTGATAGAGAACTCTTCAAAGATATAGTTGTAGAGGTTTTGCAATGGGCTGTTTGCCCAGATGAGTGCAATGGCACCTACACATAAGAGCATAAGTCCGCCATTAGTTGATATGCGTTCAAATGTTTTGAATGGTCGTTCGAATGCTTTTCTGAGGTTGCGTCGGCGTAGCCTTAGCTTAGCCAATCGGTGTTCTCTGATGGCTTGTCGGTCGGTTTTGTTCATACTGTTTGTTTTATCTATTGTTTTATCTTTTTTGCGTTTAGCATTGACTCTGTGCAAAGTCGTTGGCAGCTTTTAGTTTTTCGGGCGTACCTACGTCAAACCAATATCTGTTGGAAGCAAGTGGTACTTCGCCAATATGGTCATCGGAAGCAACTTTTAGGTATGCTTCGATGATGGGGAATTTGTGCACTGGCAACCAAAAGCGTATGAGACCTTGCTCTACTACATGGAAGCCACAGAATGCCGACTCGTGAAGTGTAGCTGTATCGACTTCTTTGATGCGAGGCAGGATTTGGTCGCCTGTAGTTTTGTTGCGCCAGCCTGACAATCGACCATTATTGTCGAAAAGGAGTTGGCGAGTAGAGTTGCGTTGTTGCGTAAGGAGGGTTGCCGAGTTACCGCTACGCACATGCTGATCGAAGAGCCAATTTATTGGTACATTGCTATATACGTCGGCATTGCCAATAACTATGGGACGGTCGTTGGTGAAGAGGTCGAGAGCTTTTACGAGGCCGCCACCAGTATCGAGCAAGAAATCGGTTTCGTCAGAGATGAGTATTTGTGTTTGCGGCCAACGATGTTGGTTGTTGGCAATGTATTGTTTTATTTGATCGGCAAAATGGTGTACATTGACAACAAGTGTTGTTATTCCGCCTCTAACAAATTGCTCTATAGCATGTTCGAGAAGTGGTTTGCCGCCAACTTCGACAAGTGCTTTGGGGCGGTCGTTGGTATATGGTGCGAGCCGTGTGCCAAGTCCGGCAGCGAATATCATTCCGTTCATAGTTGATGTGGGGGTTATTTTTGTAGGAATGTTGATATTTTTCTGATTAATGTTCCCAATGTTTCAGTTCAACTTCAATGTCGTATGTTGCTCTGAGCCATTGTGCTATTTGTTCGGCACAAAAAACCGAACGATGTTGTCCGCCAGTGCAGCCAAAGTTGATAGCGAGGTGTGTAAATCCGCGCTCCATATATCGCTCTACGCTAATGGATATTATTTGTTTTATGGGCTGAATGAAGTTGTCAATTTCTTCTTTCACATTGCCAAAAAACTCTATTACTTCAGCGTCTCGACCGGTAAGGTTGCGATATTTCTCGTAGCGTCCGGGGTTGGGCAGTGCTCGGCAGTCGAAGACGAAGCCACCACCATTGCCAGTATTGTCAGATGGGATGCCATGTTTGTATGAAAATGAGCATACGCTTACTTTTAGTTTGGTGGTGCAAGCTATGCTCAATAGTTGTTCGGATGTGGTGAGGTTGGTGAGCACGCGCATAAGTTCGGGCAAATGGAGTGGCAGTGGATGATTGTCGATGATGCTACTCATATTGGCCAATGCGAATGGAATGCTTTTGAGGAAGTGTGCTTTTTTCTCAAAAAATCCGCGATAACCGTATGCGCCCATTGCTTGCATTATGCGAATGAGTACATAGCCGTAGTAGTGTATTTCAAATGTTGCTTTGTCGGCAATGTTGCTTTGCTGTATGTAGTAGTTTAGCAATTCTTCGCGCACTGATTGTGGTATGTCGGCTTTGGCATCATAAAGGAGCGAGGCTACGTCGTATTGCAATGCGCCACGCCTACCGCCCTGATAGTCGATGAAGAATGGTTCGCCGTTGACTATCATTATGTTGCGGCTCTGAAAGTCGCGATAGAGGAAGCTATCGTGTGGTTCTTCGAGGAGGAAGTCGATGAGCTGGTTATAGTCGTTTTCGAGTGCTTGCTCGTCGAAGGGTGTGTGCGATAGTTTCAGGAAGTAGTATTTGAAGTATTGTAGGTCCCACATCATACTCTGCTTGTCGAATGCTGCACGTGGATAGCACTTGCTAAAGTCGATGGCGTTGGTGCCTTTGGTTTGTATAACGGCGAGGGCGCTAAGCACTTTTTGGTATATTTGCTTTAGCTCTGGCGTGAATGTGCCGTTGTTGGCTTTGCGTGTATTGGTGAGCAGTGAGTAGAGTGTTTCATCGCCAAGGTCTTGCTGTAGGTAGATGCCATAGTTGAGTTGCATGCCATATATTTGTGGCACGTTTACTCCGGCATTGAGCAAGCTCTGACTGAAGCTGATGAAGGCTTCGTTTTCTTTTTGGTCAGTATTATAAACGCCTATGGCTGAATATTGCTGATTTTGCAAGCGCACATAGCGGCGGTTGGAGCCTGATGGTGGCAGGTCAGTAGTTTTGGTGGGCAGTTGTCCGCACCATTGCCTAAAAAGGTCGGCAAGCATTGATGTTATGTTGTCGTTCATAGTAGTGTTTATGGTCAGTTGTGCAAAGTTAATAATATGTGATTATATCGTTCTGATTTTGACTGATATTGTATTTTCTATTGTTGTGATTTTTTGTTCTATTCTCAAGTTTCGCAAGTAGAAATGTACTGCAAACAAGTCCTTATATACGACTTTCCCATTAATTTTACTTTTTCTGTGCCGACAGAAAAAGTAACAAAAAGAACTCGTCGCTGTTGCCACTCCGCTAAAAATTATCTGCGCTTCGCTAAAC
>CAJONN010000171.1 GCA_905235955.1 uncultured Marinilabiliaceae bacterium | reverse complement strand
CGACGAGTTCTTTTTGTTACTTTTTATTTCGCTTCGCTCAATCATCGTTGAGTCTTGCGGAAAGAAAAAGTAAAAGACTAATGAAAAAGCCGTGTTTGGGGACTTGTTTACAGAACATTTCTACTTGCGAAACTTGAGATATATATAAACACAGATAACACTGAAAATTTACAAAATCAGTGTTATCTGTGTTATTTAATAGATAAAGAATTTATTTGTCGAGCGGACGAATATCGATGTTGAGTTCATCGAGTTGTTTTTGGTCAACTTCGCCCGGTGCGCCAAGCATCACATCGCGTCCCTGATTGTTTTTAGGGAATGCAATGCAGTCGCGAATAGAGTCGAGACCAGCAAAGAGGCTCACAAAGCGGTCGAGACCGTATGCAAGTCCGCCATGAGGTGGTGCACCATATTTGAAGGCATTCATCAAGAAGCCAAACTTAGTTTGTGCCTGTTCGGGTGTGAAGCCCAATATCTCAAATATCTTCTGTTGTAGCTTAGCGTCGTGTATACGTATTGAGCCGCCACCAACTTCAACGCCGTTGATAACCATGTCGTATGCATTTGCGCGAACGCTTGCAGGGTCGGTGTCGAGCAACGGAATATCTTCAGGCTTGGGCGAAGTGAAGGGGTGGTGCATAGCCATTAGGCGTTGCTCTTCGTCGCTCCACTCATACATAGGGAAGTCGATAACCCAAAGGCACGAGAATTTATTTTTGTCGCGCAATCCCAATTGGTTGCCCATTTCGAGGCGAAGTTCGCATAGTTGCTTGCGAGTTTTCATTGCGTCGTCGCCACTCAAGATGAGTATGAGGTCGCCAGCTTCAGCGTTGAAGGCAGCTTTTAGTTTCTGCAAAACCTCTTGTGAGTAGAACTTGTCGACACTCGACTTCACTGTGCCGTCAGCTTCGATGCGTGCATAAACCAAGCCTTTTGCGCCAATTTGTGGACGCTTAACAAACTCGGTAAGTTGGTCGAGTTGCTTGCGAGTGTAGGTTGCTGCACCTTTGGCGCAGATGCCGCCTATGTATTGTGCATTGTCGAATACTGAGAATCCAAAGCCTTTCAGCACATCCATCAGCTCTACAAAGCGCATGTCGAAACGTGTGTCGGGCTTGTCAGAGCCGTAATATTTCATGGCGTCGGCCCATGTCATGCGAGGCAATGTTGGTATGTCGATGCCCAAAATGCTCTTGAAGAGGTGGCGGCTCATGCCTTCAAACATTTGCAAAATGTCTTCTTGCTCTACAAACGACATTTCGCAGTCTATCTGTGTAAACTCTGGCTGACGATCAGCGCGGAGGTCTTCATCGCGGAAGCATTTTACTATTTGGAAGTAGCGGTCGAAGCCCGAAACCATAAGTAGCTGCTTGAGTGTTTGTGGGCTCTGTGGCAGTGCGTAGAATTGTCCGGGGTTCATGCGACTTGGCACTACAAAGTCGCGTGCGCCTTCAGGTGTAGAGTTTACCAATACAGGTGTTTCTACTTCGAGGAAGCCTTGTTCGTAGAGGTAGCGGCGCACTTCAAAGGCAAACTTATGGCGTAGTTCGAGGTTGCGACGCACAACTTCGCGGCGCAAGTCGAGGTAGCGATATTTCATGCGAAGGTCATCGCCGCCATCGGTGTTTTCTTCTATGGTGAATGGAGGCGTGAGCGATTCGTTGAGTATGTTGAGTGTGTTTACCTCAATCTCTATGTCGCCCGTAGGCATTTTAGGATTTTTGCTGGCGCGTTCGGTTACTTTGCCAGTAATTTGTAGCACATATTCTCTGCCGAGGTGGCTTGCCTTGTCGGCCAATTGTGCGTCTATTTCATCTGTGAAAACAAGTTGTGTTATGCCATATCGGTCGCGCAGGTCGACGAATGTCATACCACCCATTTTGCGTGTGCGTTGTACCCAGCCGGCAAGTGTTACGGCTTGGCCTACATTGCTGATGCGGAGTTCACCGCATGTGTGAGTTCTGTACATTTATTTATTGCGTTTTTTGTCAGTCTTTTAGCAGGGTTTTTCAGCATCTTGTCTTGTGCCTATTTTTGATGTGCGAAATTAAGCAGTTTCAACAATATTTCCTATCTTTGCGCCTGATTTTATGGCTTCGTAGTTCAACGGATAGAATGGCAGATTCCGGTTCTGCAGATAAGGGTTCGATTCCCTTCGAGGTCACACTTTTTGCTTCTGGTTCTGAAGAGCTTTGAGGTATTGGGAATGTTTTTAGAGAACGCAGAAAGAACTGATTTGCACAATTTTTTATTCTGTGCAATCTGCGTAGTGTTGTTCTAAATGTGACATTAGTTTGTGGTGTAAGGTATGGTAAAGCAAAGGCGAGCGCCATTAGTGTATTGCGGATCAACCCAAATGCGTCCTTTGAAGTATTCTACAATGTTTTTGCATAGCGATAGTCCAATGCCACTACCTTGCGAATCTTCGTTTACCTTTTCATAACGTTCAAAAATTTTATCTCTCTTTTCGGTCGAAATGCCTATACCTGTGTCGGTTACGGCAAAGTAGAGTATGCTTTCGAGTTTGCGAAATGTGAGAGTTATGCTTCCTTCTGTGGTAAATTTGTTTGAGTTCGATATTAGGTTGATAAGCACTTCTTTTATATGTTGTATGTCGATTAGAGCTTCGCAACGTTCTATATCACAATCAAATATGTAGTTTATTTCGCTTTTTGAGGCTGCAGCTTTGCATGTAGTTAGTATGTCTTTGCATAGTTTTACAACGTCGCATTGCTCGGTCTGATATTTCATTTTGCCTGATTCGAGTCTCGACATATCAAGTATCTCATTTATGAGTGTAAGCAACATTTGCGAGTTTTGCGATATGATGTTGTTTATCTGTTTGCGGTCTTCGTCAGAGAGCGATGTGTCAGATGTTAGTACGTCGGCAAAGCCTACAATGGCGTTGAGTGGTGTGCGTATCTCGTGGCTCATATTGGCCAAGAAGGCTGTTTTTTTGTGGTTGTTCTCTTCGGCTTTCTCTTTTTGTATCAATAATTCTCTCTGGTAATTTTTCATCTGTGCATTGAGCTTGCGTGTTTTGGATAAGAACCAGTATATTATTGCCATTATGATGAGCAGCATTATGAATACTGCTATTATTATATTGATGGCTATTTTGTAGGTTTGGTAGAAACTGTCGGTGGGTGCTATGAAGTCAGCATCTTCGGGCACTATGAAGTTGACTTGCTCTTTTATAGGATCAAGTAGGTCGCAGTTGAAGGTGTAATGGTTGGGCACAAGTGAGAATAGGTCGTCTTTGAATCCATACTCTGATGGGGTTCTGAAGTAGCTTATCACCTTTTGTGCAAGTAGCTCACCTTGTGGGTCGTATTGGGGTATGTAGCCACCAATCGACCAATATTTCATGCCAAGCGAGCTGAGCGAGATGACGGGCAGGTTTTTGTTGGCTTCCATCAGTATTCGGCTCGAATTTTTCACATAGAAACTCTCTGTTTTGTCTACTCGCCAAGTGCCTAATAGTAATACTGTTTTGGGTGGTAGGTTGTCGATGTTTTCGCTCATAGAGTATATGTTTTTTTGTCGACCATCGAGGCGGATAAATTTATACTCTTTGTGCTTTAGCATATAGTCGTTGATGTAGGCCATCATGGTTAGTCCGCCGTAGCTGTTGTCAGTGAGCAGTGCTACATTTTTGGTGTTGGGGAAGAGTTGGCGAATGAGGTCGATGTTTTTGTCGATGTTGTATTCATACAATATGCCACCCACTATGTTGTATCTCGATTTTAAGAATGTGTAGTCTATGCTATTGGGTATCCATGAGTCTATGTGGCAAGTGTCGGCTGGTATTCTGACTATGTTGCGCGATGCCATAGCACACATTGCGGGTGTGTTGGGCATTACGTCTGCCGGGTTGAGCGACAAGTATGCAGTCCATGCCTCTTGCCCCAATAGCAATATCATTGATGGAGCAATATCGTCGTTGAGGTGTTTTTTGATTATGTTGTGTATTCTGCCCGGCCATGCTGTAGCTTCGCTTAGGCTCTTGCAGTTCATACTCTCTATTATTATATTAAAACCTTTGCTATGATTGTCAATGTAGTTCGAAAAATCATCGATGAGGGTAGAGGTTGAACTTGTTTCGGGGTTGTACGAACTTATGATGAGTATGCGCTTCTCTTTTTCGCTGGCTTCGCTGATGGTGGCATTGATGCAAGCAAAAATAATGAGTGTGAATTGGATGATATGAATGATAGGATGTTTCACTATGGCTAATTTTTAATGGAATAATGGAAAAACTCTCTATTTTACGTAGAGAGTTTATAAATGTTAAGGAATGTTTTGTTAATTCTGTTTTTTTAGGATGGCAAATTTATTATTTGCTACAATG
>CAJONN010000170.1 GCA_905235955.1 uncultured Marinilabiliaceae bacterium | reverse complement strand
TTTCAGATTAGCCTCACCAAACCCTCTAAGTCCGGGCAGTTCCTTCTGAAGTTGCGCACTTATTGCCGCAATGGCACCTGTACCCCAAGCACCTTTTCGCGAATTTTCTGACACATACTTCCCAATCCCATAATACAGAGATAGTTGCACTGCGTTTGCGCCTTTGGCAGCTTGATATTGGCTGCTCAGTATGGCCTGCTTTATTTGCTTTACGGCATCGATATATTGTTCCATTAGTATCCTTTATTTCATCATTTCAACCTAAAAATCTGCTCCACATTCTCGTGCGCTATTGCCGCTTTTTGCTCGTTGGTAAGCGACGACTTCATCAAGAAATCATAAAAATTTGTGGGCTGTTCATACGGATAATCTTCGGCATAGAGAATATGGTCAGCACCCATCAGCTCTACCATTGTACGCAGATTGATGTCGCTCATGATGCCACTTGGTGTAAGGTAAATATTGCGTTTGTAATAATATGCAAATTCATGCTCAAGACCAGTCATATCAGGCGTGAGCTGATGATTCATACGATCGAGAAACATCGGAATGCCTTCACCCCAATGTCCGCTCACAACTTTTAGCGTTGGAAATTTATCAAAGATGCCTGCCAAAATCAGTCGAACAGCTTGTATGCCAACATCATAGTGCCAACCGATGGCTGCCGACGAAAGTTCTGCACCCGTAACTGCCGAATAGGCTGGCGACATATATAACGACTGCTGAATTGTAGGATTTATGAGTGCTGGATGCAGATAGATAGGCACATCGAGTTCGGCAGCTTTTTCAAAAATGGGCAAAAACTGCGCCTCTTCGAGCCAATGACCTTGATATTGTCCATAGAGCAACACGCCAACAAAGCCCAACTCCTTGACGCATCGCTCCAGCTCTTTGGCAGCAGCTTCGGGGGCGGCAAGGGGCAAAGTTGCCATTGCACGGAAACGGTCGGGGTGTTCTTTCACTCGCTCTGCCAAAATATCATTGGCTTGGCGAGCTATTTTCACAGCCTCATCGGCCGGTACATAGTTGCCTATGAGCGATGTGTATGAGAGTATCTGCATGCGAATGTTTTGGCTATCCATGTGCCGTATGCGCTGTTCTGATACGTCGCAAAGTTGCTCTGTTAAGTTCATGCGCGAGGCAAAAAATGCTATCACTTCGCGTTGCTGAGCTGAGAGTTCGGTCTTGGGTCGCCACTTTGCGTCGGCTGCCATGAGGCTTGTGTCAGTAAAATGTTCTTCTATCGTTATAAGATAATGCTTGTTCATATTGTTTTGTGCGTTAATGATTATTGAAGATAACAGTGTAATTATCAGTGCAATAGATTGTTTTATATTCATAATATAAAATTGTATTTGTGTATGTTTCATATATTGGAAGGACTCTGCGATAAAATTAGCATTTTTTTTAAATAGAATTGAGTATCTTTGCACTCGTATTTTCAAAAAAAATATACGTTACGTAACTAAAAATATTCAACAATAAAATGACTGCATCGGAAGTCAGGGAGAGTTTTTTGGAATTCTTCCGCTCAAAAAATCACAAAATTGTGCCCTCGGCACCTATGGTCGTAAAAAACGACCCTACACTTATGTTTACCAATGCCGGAATGAACCAATTCAAAGACATTATTCTTGGCAACGAACCTATCAAAAATCCTCGTGTGGCCGACTCGCAAAAATGCCTCCGAGTGAGTGGTAAACACAACGACCTTGAAGAGGTTGGTCATGATACCTATCACCACACAATGTTCGAAATGCTTGGCAACTGGTCGTTTGGCGACTACTTCAAAGAAGAAGCCATAGCTTTTGCGTGGGAATTCCTGACCGAAGTTATCAAACTCGACAAAGACCGCCTATATGTAACAATATTTGAAGGCGCACCCGATGAAAATGTGCCTCGCGACACTGAAGCCTTTGAAGCATGGAGCAAGCACATCGACCCTTCACGCATCATCAACGGCAACAAACACGACAACTTCTGGGAAATGGGCGATACCGGACCATGCGGACCATGCTCTGAAATACATTTTGATATGCGTCCTGATGAAGAACGCAAGAAAATTAGTGGCTTGGAGCTCGTCAACCACGACGACCCACAGGTGATAGAAATATGGAACCTCGTATTCATGCAGTTCAACCGCATGGCCGACGGACACTTGGAGCCACTGCCCAACCACCACGTAGACACTGGCATGGGATTTGAGCGACTTGTACGCGCCGTACAACACAAAACATCGAACTACGACACCGACGTATTCACTCCACTGCTCGACAAAATAGCAGAACTTACTGGCATAAAATATGGTTCATCGGAGAAAACCGACATTGCTATGCGCGTTATGGCCGACCATATTCGCACCATCGCATTCTCTATCACCGACGGACAACAACCCTCAAACAACAAAGCTGGCTACGTCATCCGACGCATATTGCGTCGAGCCGTACGCTACAACTACACATTCCTTGGTGGCAGAGAAGCTACACTCTACAAACTATTGCCTACCCTTGTGGCAACTATGGGCAAAGCATACCCAGAACTTGTTGCACAACAAGAACTTGTATCAAATGTTATCAAACAAGAAGAAGAGTCGTTCTTGCGCACATTGGCCACAGGCATTGGCATGCTCGACAAAATTATAGCCGAGGCAAAAGCTGCCAACAAAACACAAGTGAGCGGCAAAGTAGCATTTGAACTCTACGACACATACGGCTTCCCCTTCGACCTCACAGCGCTCATTCTCAAAGAAAACGACATGAGCACCAACGAAGATGAATTCAACTCAGAGATGAACGCACAAAAAGAGCGCGCTCGCAACGCATCGGCCACTGAGGCTGGCGACTGGGTAGTGCTGCATGACATTGACAGAGAGGAATTTGTAGGCTACGACTTCACCGAAACCGATGTACAAATAGCTCGTTACCGCAAAGTAAAAACCAAAAACAAAGAACAATATCAGTTCGTCTTCAACCAAACACCATTCTATGGCGAAAGCGGCGGACAGATGGGCGACACAGGATACATTGAAGCCAACGGAGAGAAGATAAACATAGATAACACCATAAAAGAAAACGGACTTATCATACACGTTGCCAGCAAGTTGCCATCAGATATAACAGCCGACTTCCGTGCCGTTATCGACAAGCATCGCCGTCAGCTCACAGCCAACAACCATAGCGCAACTCACCTTATGCAAGAGGCATTGCGTAGCGTGCTTGGCACTCATGTAGAGCAAAAAGGCTCACTTGTATCGGCCGACTACTTGCGCTTCGACTTCTCTCATTTCCAGAAAGTTACCGATGAAGAACTCGCACAAGTAGAGCACATGGTCAACGTAAAAATACGCGAAAACATACCTTTGGAAGAGATGCGCGACGTGCCCATTAGCGAGGCAAAGGCAATGGGAGCAATGGCACTATTTGGCGAAAAATATGGCGACAAAGTACGTGCTATCAAATTTGGCACATCAGTAGAGCTATGCGGTGGCACACACGTAAAAGCTACCGGACAGATAGGTTTCTTCAAAATAATAAGCGAATCGTCGGCATCAGCAGGTGTGCGCCGTATAGAGGCCATCACAGCCGACAAAGCTGAAGAGTTTGTAGTAAACCAAACAAATGCTATCAAAGCATTGGCCGAAACCATCAAGAGCAAAGACCTTGTGAAGGGCGTAGAGAGCCTTGTGCAAGGCAATCAGAAGCTACTCTCGCAGGTAGAAAAAATGATGGATAGCATGCTATCAATAGAACGCACAAACCTCAAAGAACACATAGAGAAGATAGGCAACGTAAACCTACTGGTAGCCGAAGTGAAGCCAATATTTGCAGAGAAACTAAAAGACCTCACATATCAGCTCAGAAACGAATATGATGAAATTGTAGTGGTGCTTGGTTGCACTACTGCCGACAAACCTCAGCTTGCAATCATCATTAGCGACAATTTGGTAAAAGACAAGAACCTCAATGCTGTAGAGGCTATACGTGCCATAGCTAAGCACATCAACGGCGGTGGTGGCGGTCAGCCATTCTTTGCTACAGCTGGTGGTAAGAATGCAGCCGGATTGGATGCTGCTCTGCGCGAAGCTAAATATTACTTTAGCGGAAAATTGTAAGATTTTTCTCCCCAAAAGAGCCGTAACTAATTATGGCTCTTTTTTTTATCAAAATTCATTAAAAGCCTCTTGTTTCTACGAAAGAAACAAGAGGCTTTGTTTTTGAAAGGGTATTTTAGGTGGCGTTTTTCTGATTTATATCTCGACATAATTAACAAAACACCGCTTTAGAAAAATGTCAGTTTACTGTATTGTTTTTTTGCCATTCTTTATCACCACACCTTTATAGTTGGCATCTACTGGCTGACCAAGCAGGTTGTATGCCTGACCATCCTCTTTGGGTGATATCGTTGCACCACTTATTGCTGCGGCGGTATTTTCTTCTTCGGGGCTACTACTTACTTCGCCTACAGTAACAAAATATTTATCATCGCTACTATTTACTTCGAGGTCTTGCAAAATACGTGTAGGATCATCATCGCCAGTATCAACATCGCTAAAGAAGATTAGATGATAGGTACCTTCAAGATG
>CAJONN010000169.1 GCA_905235955.1 uncultured Marinilabiliaceae bacterium | reverse complement strand
CTTTTCGAATGCGCGCGAAGTGACACAGAAAGGCAAAATTGTCTATTTACCAATATATTACGTGATGTTTATGTCGCCAAATAGCAACCGAGGATTGGGCTTATAGGTAGAAAAATGTTTTGGGGGGTGCATTACCTTAACCCGCCTCCCAATTTTTTGCCCACACAATTTAGATTTGACAAATAAACTACCTTCCTTGTCGATGATTAATCAATCTTACCAAAAAGGCGATCTATGATTTCGGTTTCACGCGGATCTACATCGCCGTCTATTTCTGACATTGTTACACACATTGAGTGCGCTCTGTTTTTTGCTTCGTCGCTCATCGCTTGTATGATAAGTTGAGCTTGCAAGTCGTCGATATTTGAAATTTCTTCCAAATCGCCTATCGTAATCCCCAAATCGTTATAAACGAAGTTTATATACTTCACTTCTTCGGGGTGAATAATGCCGTCAGCCTTCATGATATTAGCTAAAATGTTTACGACAGCATATTTTTCTGTTGTTGTAAAAATGTTCATTTTGCGTGATTATAAAAGAATTCGTGATATGGGTTTTTGCTATTAATATTTATGATGTAGAGCTTTTCGCGGGCGCGCGTTATAGCTGAATAGATAGTTTCTGGCGAGTTTGGATTGAACGAACCAGATGAACTCACCGATTCGAGAATGACGATGACGCAACGAGATTCCCAACCTTTGAAACTTTGAATTGTAGCTATTTTCAGACATTTTTTGTCGGTTGTGAATTGCTGCTTTCGTTGTCTTCCGATAGCTTCAAAATCTCTTTGAAACTCCCAGTTGGCCGAGTCGGCCCCCTCTACGTAGTGCAACTTTTTTAGTCTTTCGAGTTGTTCGGTAGATACGAAAGCTATTTCCGTTGGCTTATGGGTTCTGTAGCGCCAATCCTTATCGATTTCGCGAAGTAGCTTGGTTGATGACCCCAATACAACAAAGTCTTGCACGTTATTTTTATCATTGTTGATGATGTTTAATATGTTATCAAACAGATTATTGTATGAATAATGTTCGCTTAGATCGATGTAGTTTACAATTTCGAAATTTAATGTTTTTTCGGGGTAACCATTTTCGATGTTATCAAAAGAGCCTTTATCTTTCATAAATTGCCTTTGAAACGATGACGCTAAATTGGTTAAACAAGGATTTGTAAAGCGCAGATTCGTTGTCAATTGTCGATTCCACTTTCCGCCTATTATTCCCAATTTTATATCTCCATTTTCGTCAAGCGCGCGTTGAAAAATGTTTTGCTTAGAATCGCCAAAAACAACAAACTCGCCACCTTTTTCGCTCAAAAAATATTTGTATACAATAGACAACCACCTTGGATCGTAGTCCTGCACTTCGTCGATGAAGATGGCTGAATAGCGTTTGTGGTTGGGCGAACAATCAAAGAAATTGACATTTTGATACGAATCAAATCCAACTCGCAGATCGCATTCGCAGGCTCGTATCCTGAAAAAACGATGATAATGATATATATCAATACGGCTCCATGCGAAATCTTCTCTGACTTCCGAAAGTCTGATTCTCATGTAGTTAGCCAATGTAATGTTGTAGGTTAATATCAGTACATTTCCGCCCGTACGTTTCATCGCATTTATAGCTCTGAACGCAATTACTTGAGTCTTGCCCGAACCAGCAACACCCGAAATTTTTTGCTGCGTTTTGCTACTCTTTGCAAGTTCTTTTTGTGCGCCTCTGGGCTTCATATCAATACTGCCTTCTTGATATGAATGATAATTGGGAGAAAGTATATTAGACAACCGATGTATAATAGCATTGTCAAATGTTGGTTGGTCGTTTGTAAACCCTATTTTTTGGTAGAGAATTTTTGATACTTCTGCGCAACGGATAAACTCTTCTCCATATAAATGGACGAATGGTTCAGTACCGAATTGCGTTTTGACAACATCAATTGAGTTTTTGGTGAAAACAACCATCTTTTTTATAAGGCTAAAGTTGTGCTTATCTTTAATGGTGCTCATCAATAGTTCTTCTATGCCCTCGTTTATGCTGGATTGACAGATATTTACAAGGCTTATTGGTGATTGGATGGTTTTGTCTTCACCTATCAGTGTTTTTTTATCATCGGTTAACGTATATTGATTTAGGTCTTTATCAAAAACCGTGATGAGCAGAATGCCTTTATGGGGGCGAATGATGATAAAATCGACCTTGACCTCGTTTATAACGGCATCGGTGTACATAATATCATCTATAGCCAATATATTTTGAAGCCGATAGGCTACTCGCGCTTTTTCTATCGACATGACTTTGTTCTCGATTTTCAATTTGAGGTCGTATTCATCAAGGACTTCATTATCATTCTCTTTTATAGATGATATTTTACTCAAATCTATTGATGCTCCATTATGAACGAAACACCTTGTCATACAGGTATATATGTGCGATGTTAGCCTTGTGCGCGAAAAGCTTATGTCGTCAATTTGGCTGAAATATTCCTGCTCGCCAAATACGGAGCAAAACTGGAGAATTCTATATGCAGCGCTATTTTTAGGGCCAATGCACAATACAAAATGTCGGCCGCTCGATGAGGCGACCATTCGGGCTATTGCACCTAAGTCTAATGCCTTAATATCTAATATGTTAGAAAATATATGAATAATATTATTGCATTTATAGCCGATAGATTCGAGTGTATTGTCTTGAGGCGAACCGGCTGAGGGTAGGTATTCATTTCTTGCGTCAATAATTATTCTATTATTGGTTAGGGTTCTGAGGTTCGTTTCGGCGCGTTCGATAGCCCTTCCTGAAGGCTCGATGAGAGTTATACGTTTTAGTAATGGTAATAATTCGCGTTGGCTCAGAATTTCAAAGACGGTAGCTGAGCCAATACCTTGCCCGCAGCCCCAGTCAACAATCTCAATACTTCCATCGAGTTTGTCGAATGGAAATGTCATCATAGCAGCGCGGCACTTTTCAACGTGCATTTCGCCGTAAGCTGCCATATAGCAGTTGAGTGCTTCATCGCTTTGAAGCAAAGCGATGCCGTGGCTTATTTCATGATGTGTCCAAGGGTGGGCTATATAACTGCTTGATATATTTTCATAGCAGCTATCGATAATATCGTTGATGCTTTTACATTGGTTTATTTGGTCTGAATATGACATGGTTTACCTCCCCGTGATAGTTTCGGCCATTGGATTGGCGTTGTGAGTGTTATAATTTCTGGTGGCTTCCTCTTTGCTTGTGTTGGCATAGCAATATTCGCACTGATGTATACAGGTGTTGTATTCGCCAATATCTTTGCTACGCATACAACCGCAAAATTCGCGTTGTCCGCTATCCTTATTGTTACCTCGCGTTGCATATCGCTTGCCATCGGGCAGTAATATTGCATCTGAAGGCAAATGTGTAACTTCGCCAAAAAGGTTGTTTTGTGGTATGGACTCAATCTTCACTTTCAAAAATTTCATGAGTTCGCTATCGTTATAAGCTCTGCGAATGATGAGTTCGTCGTCGATACAATGATTGTGTTCTACGCCATATTTTTGCAGGTCGATTCGCTCGCCACACGTGGCAAGTTTGAAGTTCCAGCCTCTGTTTTTGTTCATTTCTGATAGACGATTTGCATATTCGTGCATTAGTTCTTCAGTCCATTCTCGGTATTTTATACCGTTTTTGTCGAGGTTTGCTCTAACTTTTTTATATACAGCAATATCGGCAAAACTAAAAACGATTTTTTCGGTAAGACCTTTCAATTGGTCGCCAATCTTGGCTGCTTTATCAAGTAACTCATCTATACTAATAGTGTCGGTGAGCACTAACGGGTCGTTGCGCCATATTACGCCGCCAACGCCCAACTGTTCGACGAGTGCTGCGAAGGTGTCTATGCGCTCGGTCAATGACGGTACATTCCGTTCCAAACCATCACACTCATAGTCATTTATAGAATATTGAATGTAGCAGCCAATGCCTCTACTTTTCAAATATTCAAGGTGAGGCAAAAGTTGTTTGGGATTTTTAGACCAGAAGATAATAAATCTGGTGTTATCGTATGATATATAACTCTTTACGCCATTAAATGGATTTTTCCATGCTGAATAACCTACTTCGAGCCTATGAAAAAACCAATCTGCATAGAAGGCTGGGATATCGGTGCTTCGGCTTGCCGATATTATCTCAGGTGCCTGAGCGTCAGCGATCTCTCCAGATTCTAAAGTTATTTTCTTCTTATTCCATGTGGCCATGTGTTCGTGCGTTATTTTTATTGAGTAATATTTGTATAATATGTTAACAAAAATAAACAAAAATACAGAGTAATTTTTGTTTTTCCTCTATTTCGCCGAACTTTACCATTCCGAAAACAACCACTTTATTTTTATGAAAATTGTAACGACCAGCGATTGGCATTTTGTCAAGAAGAAAAATCGTTGGATATACCGAA
>CAJONN010000168.1 GCA_905235955.1 uncultured Marinilabiliaceae bacterium | reverse complement strand
CGCTCAAACAGAAAATCGTTTTTAACGCTTCGCTACGATAATTTTCTTTACGCTCCGTGCCAAAGGCGACAACCGCGAGGTGAAAATCGGGTTCCGTGCATATTGTTGGAAGATATTTTTTTGTTGTATTTCTTTCGCCACTTCGGGGCTACTTTACTTGCGAAACTTAAGTTAACTATTTTTGCGCTTCTTCCATAGCTGCCATGAGTTGATTGTGTTTTGCCACAAAACGTATGCTCCGGGTGCTACCGATGCTATTGGGTTGAGATATGTATATGACATCCAAATGGCCAACACCGTATTTTTTTGCCCTATAGCTTGTCCGCCACTTATGCGGTCGCCATATCGCCCTCCTATTTTCTTGCCTATAAAAAATTGTAAACAACATATTATCAGGCTTATAGTAGCAAGCCAAAAAACAAGTTTTATATTTTCAGCATCGTCGACAATGGCTTTAGCTGTTTTGCCCATAACCATTGAGAGCGCAACTGCCCAAATATAAAATGCCATCGAAGCATGTTCTCTGAGCCATATATGGGCTCTACTGAAACAAAATCGCAATATCTGAGCAAGCAAAAACGGACAAATGAGTAGCGGAAAAACCTTTGACAATATAAGAACAAACGAATAGAAAAATGTATTATTGGCGCTACTATATACCAATGGAAAAACAAGTGGCGCAAAAATGGCACACAATATATTTACAAGCATTGTGTATGTGATAAGTGTTTCAGCACTGCCACCCAATTTTGATGTAACTACAGCTGCTGCAGTAGCGGTAGGACAAATGAAGCATACCATTGCCCCCTGAGCTAATATGGCATTTATGGGCGATAATAATATGTAAGCCATTATGCTGCCAACCAACTGAATACTAAGCAATATGAAGTGCCATTTGCGAAAACGGAATTCGCGCGGACTGACTTTGCAAAAGGTAAGTAGCAGCTGCATAAATATCAGCATTGGAGTTAGCACATGGTCTATTGCATGTACGTAGGGCTTTGTGGGTTGCAAAAAATGTAGGTTGGCAAAAGCTAAATATATCAGTATGCCAGCTATCATAGCTATTGGCAAAGTCCAATTTTTTATAAATGTTATTATTTTCATCTTGTTATTTGTGTTGTTTCAGAGCCACATTTATCAGCAAATGCCTCAAAAATTACTGCATTATGGCTTGGTTCAAATAGTTGAGCTAAGTTGTTTGGAGTGGCTACACTATATGTACATCCACAACTCTCTGCCCAGCCTCTTACCGATGTATGATGTTGTGCCGCTACCAATGGCCATTTGTGCTCTGATTGCTCTAAGCCTGATAATGAGGCAAATATTGAGCCTCCCCCATTGTTTAGCACAAGTATGCGTAGGTTGCTGGGCAAAGCCACATTCCATATAGCGTTCATATCGTAGAAGAAACTTAGATCGCCCACAATGCATAGCACATTTCGCTCTGTAGCTAAAGCACAACCTACGGCTTCGCTCATACTACCATCTATGCCATTTACACCTCGGTTGCACATCACCTCAGTGTCATGTGGCAATGCAAAATGCTGTGCGTGCCTCACTGCCGAACTATTGCCCAACGACAGTATCCATCCTTGGGGCATATTTTGTAGCGCTTTCCCCACTACATTCACATCTGTCCATTCTTCCACTAATTTGACTGTCAGGCTGTTTTGTATATGTAGCCATTTTTGCAAATATTCATTATTGCTTTGACTGACGAGAATAGAATCAATAGCTTGTGCAAAACAATCAACAGAGACCATCCGACTAACACACTGAAACAGGTCAATGATGCGTAGTTCGTCACTTACATGCCAAAGTGTTTGCGGCTGTATCTTTCTGAGCCATTGTTTCAGTCGTTTCGACACTATATGTCCGCCAACATACACTACTAAGTCGGGGTCCAATTCGCATGGCATCGGTGTATTATTTGCCAAAATATCGTCGGCTCGCCACACAATGTTGGGCAGATCCGTTGTTAAGTTCGACAGATGCTCGGCTATGCAAACAACATCTGACTGATGAGCTAATTGTTGAGCTATTTTGTGTATTCTACTTCCTTTTTTTATCTGACCCAATATTATCATTCGCTTTCGGGCAGCCTTCCATTCACTCAACAATGGCAATGTGTTAGTGCCCGAATATTCTATTTTGCGCACAGATGGCAGTTCTTTTTCTTCAAATACGAAAAGCGGTTCAGAGAGATGAATATTTATGTGTATCGGACAGCCATTGCCGTTGTTAAGTTTCATCAGTGCTTCGTTGATGTTGCGTATAGTTGCCCAGCGCGATGTATCGTCGTGCACTTCGTCAATATCGTAGCAATGGGCATGTAAACTGAAGCAATTTGGTTGCACAAGTGTTTGCCCGTCCATCTGACCGATCCATTCAACCGGACGGTCAGCTGAGATTACGAGTAGTGGCACTTGCCTATAGTAGGCTTCTGCTATGGCAGGCGACATATTGAGCACTGCTGAGCCACTTGTGCAACACACTGCTATTGGTTCTTTCAATGCATCGGCCATACCTAAAGCTACAAATGCTGCGCTACGTTCATCGGTTACAGGCTTACACTCTATGTTTGTTGTGTTGCCAAGTGTATGAACTATTGGTGCATTGCGCGACCCCGGACAGACTACAACATGCCTTATGCCCCACGCTTTCATTAAGCTTACGAGTATTTTTATGTTTTCTTTGGCAGAAATAGTTTTCATTGTTAAGAGTAGTCTACATTAATATTACAGACGATGCAAAATTACAATTTATATTTTCTGCATAATAAGTAAAATGGTGCAGATAGAAAGGTTTTTATTTACACATAAAAAAGCTCCCCATCATTTCTGATGAGGAGCTATATTTAAGATTCTAAAAAAATCTTAGAAATTATTTTGCGATTACGCGAGCCATTTCGAGCACTTTGTTAGAGTAACCCCACTCGTTGTCGTACCAAGAGAGAACCTTAACGAAGGTTGGGTCAAGTACGAGGGTCTTGTCAGCGTCGAAGATAGAAGTGCGTGAATCGTTGCGGAAGTCAGTTGAAACAACTGCATCTTCAGTGTAGCCGAGGATACCTTTGAGTTCGCCTTCGCTTGCCTTCTTCATAGCAGCGTTGATTTCTTCCTTAGTAGCAGCTTTGTTGAGCTCTACAGTAAGGTCAACGATAGAAACGTCAGAAGTAGGAACGCGGAGAGAGATACCAGTAAGTTTGCCGTTGAGTTCAGGAAGAACTACGCCTACTGCCTTAGCAGCACCTGTTGAAGAAGGGATGATGTTCTCAAGGATGCCACGACCACCACGCCAGTCTTTCTTAGAAGGACCGTCAACTGTCTTCTGAGTAGCAGTTGCAGCGTGAACAGTAGTCATAAGACCACGTTTGATACCGAATGTGTCGTTGAGCACCTTAGAGATAGGAGCCAAGCAGTTGGTTGTGCAAGATGCGTTAGAGATGATAGTTTCGCCTTTGTAAGTGTTGTGGTTAACACCATAAACGAACATAGGAGTCTTATCCTTAGCAGGAGCTGACATAATAACTTTCTTAGCACCGGCTTTGATGTGTGCCTCAGCGAGTTCAGCTGTGAGGAAGAAACCAGTAGATTCAACTACAACGTCAACACCAAGAGCACCCCAAGTGATAGCAGAAGGATCTTTCTCTGCGAAGATCTGAATCTTGTTGCCATCAACGATGAGATAGTTACCTTCAACTTTGATGTCGTGATTGAAGTGACCATGAACTGAATCGTACTTCAGCATGTATGCGAGGTAGTCAGCGTCGAGAAGGTCGTTGATACCTACTACTTGAATGTCTTTACCAAAGTTCTCCACTGCAGCGCGGAAAACCATACGGCCGATACGGCCAAAGCCGTTGATACCAAGTTTAATCATTGTTTATTTTTTATTAAGTGTTTTTTTGATTAAATTCCTTTTTTTAATCGACTGCGAAGATAATAACATTATGTGAAAATGTCAAAACACAACGCTCAATTTAAACTTTTTTTTTGAATATGCTCAAACAAAAAAAGGAATGGAAAATATAATCCACTCCTTTCTTTTATCCAATGGTTTCTGTTGCTACGTTATCTGCCGATGCGTATGCAGGACACTCTTTTCCACCACCACAAGAACACATCAATGTTGTAACTGCAAATGAAACTAAAAGTGCTAATGCTATTCTTTTCATATCGTGTGTTTTTTATTTCGCGGTGCTAAATTATAATTTGTAAACCGATTGACAATATTTTTTTTTACTTTTTTTATTGTCAAATATCGTTTTTGTTTTTTTTGAAGTCTTCTACGTTTATTTTTTTTGTATGTTTCAATAGTTATTACCTTAATTATACAAAACTCAAAATTTATTAAGTTCCTTAGTATTAATTTTTGAGACGCCAGAGGATATGATGTTGGTATCTTCAGCTATGCCTGAAATTTTCAGTGTGCTAACGCCTTCGTTTTGTGCCTTTAGTTTTTTGCAATTAGTGTTGAATTTTATATTGCTCACACCGCCTATTTCAATGTCTGCATCATCGCCATTATAGTCAAAGTTCATATTTGCAGCACCTTCGCAATCTATGCTAAGTGCCTGAGCCGTTAGCCACATAATGCCTTTACTTACTCCCTCTATATCAATGTCTATTTTGCCTGTAGCGTTGATGTTGCTCTCTATATTGCATACGCCCTCAATGTTTATTTTCGATTTGGCACAACTGATACTGTCTATGTTGATGTTGCTCACGCCTTCAACTATTATATCAAATTTGCCATTGGTCTCTATTTTCTTGGCGTTAATGGTCGTTACGCCCTCTATTGTTATAGAATTGAAGTCGGGCGAGGTGATGTCTAAGTACATAGTAGGAATGTTGTTCTTCTTTTTGATATTATCTTGGTTGATGGTGAGCACACTATCTAACACCACAATATCTGTTTGGTCAATTATCTCTTTGAGGCAACGAACAACTACGCTATATTTGTTGCCTTGTGTGTAGGTGATGTTTGCTATACCTTCTGATTTGATAGCGTTGAAACCTGCCAGATCAAGGGTGCGTGTTACATAATTGGTAGTGTCACCCGTTAAATCCAGATCACTACCATTTATCGAAAGTTCTGATAATTTTGATATGCTTGAGATACACGATACACAAGCAAATGCTGTAAGTAGAATTGTTATGATTTTCATATTACTAATTATATATTTTATAATTATTGATGCGTTTACTAATAACTTGTCATCCTTATAGTATCGGAGCGAATAGAGGCGAATTTGTTTTTCATTTTCAAACACCAATACATAAGTCATTTCGCCATTACGCTCGGTTTGGTTGGTTGTTTGTGCCTTTGATGCTTCGCGTTTGAAGGCTTTGATAAACGAATTTGACGATATTGCCTCTGACTCTATTTTCTTTACAACCTTCACCACTTCGTGCGTTTCCGGATTGCGTTCTATAGCTGAGGTGAATTTTACATCACCAATGCCCTGATAAGTCTCAAATAGTTCGTCGATGCTATTTTGAGCCATTGTTGCAGTAGCTGAAATGAGTAATATTATAAGTGTGAATATAGTTTTCATATATTTTATTTTTTGCGAGTTATTAGTCTGATAATAATTGCTTTATCCTTATTCGTTCGTCTTCATCGGTAATGCCACTTAGTGCCTCGTCTTCAACATTGGCAATGGCATTTTGAGTGCTATATTTTGCTTCAATGTCGTTGGCAAAGCTAAGTGTTTGCTCTATTTCTGAGCGTATTTGTCGTATGTCGTCTATTCGCTTGCCGTCAACTATCATATAGCTACCTTCGTAGAGGCTCAGAGTGCGTTGTGTAGTGTAGGCGTTTACTATGCTCCACGCACCTATAGCTATTATAAGTGTGGCTACAATACCAGTAGTAAGTTGCTTAAATAAACTGCTACGTGCCCGACAAAGTGTCTGCCGCACAGCTACTTCTGTTGCTCCGGTCACTCGTGCCATGTCGATGGTTGACATACCTTTGAGATAGTGCATACGCAACATTATGTTGTGCGAACTTGGCAACTTATCAAGGGCATTCATTAGCTCTGCAATACGTTCTTCACGTTCGGCAGCAACATTTTCTTCGCTCTCAATCTGTTCGAGTTGGGCGTTGACGCTTTCTATGTCAGTGTAGTTGCCTTGGTGTCGTTTGCGTTGCCTAAGTATGTCGACTGATCTGTTTTTAGTAGCAGCTGTGGCTAATGCATCGAGGGGCGATGTCAGCTGACTATGAAGCAACCAGAGCTTGGTAAGCACATCTTGCACCACATCTTCGGCATCGGCAACATTGCCTATATACGACAAGGCTATGCTCACCATCCTACTGCGGCATCGTTCCACTTCAGCTATGTACTCTTGTTCGGTCATTTACTTTTTTCTTTTTTTATAGTATGACGTTCAAAGTTCAATTTCTATCAATATAACGCCCAATATAACAATACGTGACATGATAAAGTGATTTTTTTCTATTTCAATGGGCTAACATTGCTTTATGATACAATATTTATTTATCTCATTATCAATATATTATCTATTATCGCAAAGTATTTTTT
>CAJONN010000167.1 GCA_905235955.1 uncultured Marinilabiliaceae bacterium | reverse complement strand
AGTTCGAGCAAGGCATCGCCCGATGATATTTGAGGCGATTTGTAGCCTTTCGACTTCATATCATAGTCTTTTATCAGTTCCATAGCTTTGAGGCATTTGTTGCCTGTGTAGTGATTTCGACGTCCGAGTTCGTAGAAATTGTTTGGTGCAAAAGCTGTGCGGTCGCCAAGCACTTGTGCTATTGTTTGTGGCTTTTGGTCGGGCAGATAATAGTAGGCAAACATCTTTTCGAAGCAACCAAACAGATAGGGCGTTATTTTTTGTATTGGGTTTTGCTTTTCGTTGCCAGCAAAGGCTTTTAGTATGCGGTTGGCTTTGGATACGTTGCGCGAAAATATGGCATCGCGTAGTTCAAATACGTTGTATTCATTGCTGGCACCAATGTGGGTTGTAACCATATCAACTGTTATGGTTTGCTTTTTTTCATCGGCACAAATGGTTTTTAGCTTTGCTACGGCGGCGGCAATGTTCGAGAGGTTGGCACCAATATGTTCTGACAGCAGGTCGGCAGCGCGTTGCTCTATACCTAAGCCTACTGAAGCTACGTGTGCAAGCGTCCAAGCAGGTATTTGGTTGGGCCACATCTTAGCCGACTCAAGCACTCGCCCTACTTTTTCTACTGCTTTTACAAATTTAGAGCGTTTGTCGACTACACCATATTTGTAGCACACTACCAATATTGTCGATTCCAAATAGTGCTCAGCATAGGCGGCAAGGTCGGCTATATGGTCTTTGAACCTGTCTACTTGTTGTGCCTCTTTGAGCATCACAACTCTGCGTTCTGACATCATTGGATATTGTGCGGCATCGTGAGCTATATTACTCAGTTTTATATCCTTACCACCATAATAAACCGACTGATTGAAGGCCTTATCGGTTTCGCTCAATGCGTTTTTTTCTATATAGTCAGACACTACGTCGATATAATAAGGTTCTTCGCCCATAAGCAGATATATAGGGGCATAAGTTCCACTTTGGAGTTCTTTCATTATGCTATCGAACGTTGCTGCCATAGTATTTTTTCTGTGTGTGTGTGAGGTTAGAAGCGGAGGTGTTTCACTGAGCTGCCTTGCGATGCAAGTTCTTTGAGTGCTGCAATGCCTATTTCGAGGTGTGGCTTTACGAAGTTGGCAGTTACTTTTCGGTCGCTCTCAGCTGTTTTTATGCCTTCTGGTATCATTGGTTGGTCGCTTACAAGAAGCAGTGCGCCAGTGGGTATTTCGTTGTGAAAGCCTACGGTGAAGAGTGTGGCTGTTTCCATATCTACAGCCATTGCTCTTATCGATTCGAGATAGTGTTTAAATTCGGCATCGTGCTCCCATACGCGGCGGTTGGTGGTGTAGACGGTGCCTGTCCAATAGTCGAAACAACAGTTGCTAATAGCCGTTGACACAGCGCGTTGCAGCGAGAAGGCTGGCAGAGCAGGCACTTCAGGTGGGAAGAAGTCGTTTGACGTACCTTCGCCTCTGATTGCGGCTATTGGCAGTATGAAGTCGCCTATCTCATTTTTCTTTTTCAGTCCGCCACATTTGCCCAAGAAGAGTACGGCTTTGGGCTGAATGGCTGTAAGCAGGTCCATAATAGTGGCGGCGTTAGGACTACCCATACCAAAGTTGATGATAACGATGTCGTTTGTAGCGGCATTGGGCATGTTGCTATGTATGACAGGCACGTCGTATGCTTCGGCAAACATCTCTACATAGTTTTGGAAGTTGGTGAGCAACACATATTTGGGGAAGCCGTCGAGCGAACGACCTGTGTAGCGAGGCAACCAATTGGCCACTATCTCTTCTTTGGTTTTCATTAGGCTATGATGTTTTTGTTTGTTTGAAAAAAGACGCCAATTCTCTTTCGGGAGCTGACGTCTTTTTTTTGTTTCTTCTTTATCTTAATGTAAGATTTTTTTGAAGTTTGGCTTCAAAATATGTTTTTATCAGAGCGACCATTCAAAGCCGTCTTTAGTATCTTTTACACTAAAGCCGAGCGCTGCCATTTCGTTTCTGATTTTGTCGCTGGTAGCCCAATCTTTGTTTTGCTTAGCTTGCTGGCGTATGCTCAGTAGCAGGTCGATAGCTTTTTTGTAGGCTTCGTTGCTTTCGCTGTTGGTGGCTTCAAATTGTAGTCCGAGTATGTCAACAGCAAATGTTTTGAACACGTCTTTCAGTTCATCAAGGTCGGCTTGGCTTATTGTACCTTTACCATCGGCTACTGTGTTGATGGCTTTAGCTGCATCGAAGAGATATGATATAACGATAGGTGTGTTGAGGTCGTCACACATAGCCTCTTCGCATTTATCGCGCAAGCCAGCAATGTCGACTGTTGTTGCAGTGGCAGGTTGCAACTTGAGAAGACGTGCATAGGCTTCAGCTATTTTGTTCATACCTTTCTCTGAGGCTTGAAGTGCTTCGTTGCTAAAGTCAACTGTTGAACGATAGTGTGCCTGAAGGATGAAGAAGCGGATGGTCATTGGCGAATAGGCTTGTTGTAGCATTTCGTTGCCATCTTTGTCTTTGTGGCTGCCAACAAAAAATTCGTCGAGGGTGATGAAGTTGCCAAGCGACTTGCCCATCTTCTGTCCGTTGATGGTTATCATATTGTTGTGCATCCAATAGTGTACACTTTCATGTCCCAATGCAGCTGCTGACTGTGCTATTTCGCTTTCGTGGTGTGGGAATACGAGGTCCATGCCACCGCCGTGTATATCAAACTCTTCGCCCAAATATTTGCATCCCATAGCTGAACATTCTATGTGCCAACCGGGGAATCCGTCGCTCCAAGGCGATGACCAACGCATAATGTGTTCGGGCTGTGCTTTTTTCCAAAGAGCGAAGTCGCACGAGTGGCGTTTTTCGTCTTGTCCATCGAGTTCACGAGTGGTTTCGAGCATGTCGGCTACATTGCGCCCCGAGAGTTTGCCATATTTAAATTTTTTGCTATATGCCTCTATATCAAAGTATACTGAGCCATTACTCTCGTAGGCAAAGCCGTTGTCGAATATCTTTTTTACAAATTCTATTTGTTCTATGATATGTCCGGAGGCGCGAGGCTCGATGGTAGGTGGCAACACGTTGAGTTTTTTCATAGCTTCATGATATCGCAATGTGTAGTGCTGCACAACTTCCATAGGTTCGAGTTGCTCAAGACGTGCTTTTTTGGCTATTTTGTCTTCGCCTTCATCAGCATCGTGTTCCAAGTGTCCGACATCGGTAATGTTGCGTACGTAGCGCACTTTGTAGCCCAAATGCAGGAGATAGCGATAGAGAATATCAAATGTTATAGCTGGACGTGCATGACCTAAATGTGCATCGCCGTATACGGTTGGACCGCACACATACATGCCTACTCTGCCTTCTACTATTGGTTTGAACGGTTGCTTGAAACGCGTTAGCGTGTTGTATATAAAGAGTTGTTTCATTATTTTTTTTGATTATTGGCTGACAAAATTAAACTTTTTCGTTCTATCTACAAACTTAACGAGTTCTAAAGTTTCGCATCAATATTTTATATGTTTTACCCTTTCAACCATCTTCATCATCTGCTGAAAGTGATAACTCATATTTTCAGTATCAACTTCTTGCTTCGTTTTAGTAAATTCGATGTCTAAATGAGTAGCATTTTTCACTATTACAATCCCATCCATAAATGCCTGAGGCTCAAGATTTATAAAATCAGTCGGTCCGGCAGATATTCCAGCAGTGCGCAACTGACAAATATCGCCTTTGCGCAAATTGCTCATCGGGATATAAATGGGCAAATCGTCTGTGCTACTGTCAATTATGCGCTCAAAACTACCAATTGGTGCAGGTGGCAGTGTCGATACTTCGGTACGATTATTAAGCGGGGTTACATACCTATTGCCTTGGGCGGCCGTCATTGCCAAGCAGGCATAATCATCGCGGTATTTCTGCTTCAATATGCTACCTGCCGACGGACTACTATGCAAGAAAGTTGGTTGCTCAGCAATATAATTGGCATGAAGAAAGTGGCAATAAAGCGTAGCCGTCTCATTTTCACGCAGATAAAGATTGCAAATAGTTTCCGCACGGCTGGCCATCAGCGTATCGCGGTTTGCAAAATGAAATTGTGTTTCACGATTAGAATAGAGATTGTTACATAAATGGAATAGCTTGCTCTCGTTATCGGTAAGATATTGATTTACAATAGATTCATCGCAGTTAACAGAATCCTTTTGCATAACTATCTTATAGCAAAGCGAATCTAAAGCAAAGTCGGTATTTAGGCAATCCAAGAAGTCATACAAATCGAGAGCCGTGCGGAAGTTGGTGAGATTGGTGTCGATGCCAAGCAAAGTAATTTCGTTGTTGTGAGCGGCATTGTAACCTTTGAGCCATTGAGAAATGGCACGAAATTGAATATGCGAGATTCGAAACGCCGCAATATAAAATCGAGTGTGTATCGCTCATCATTTTTCACATATCTATTCAGATACAAAGTCTCTTCCAATGGCAGCTCAAAGAGCACAAGTTTGCAATTGTGATGCTCGATGCGCTCTTTTATAAGACTGAAAGCCAGATCGTTCATTGTTTGCGTGCCATGAATTGTCTCGCCCAGAGCCAAAATCTTCTTATCCATAATGGGCGATGCGAGAAGGGCATCGTAGTGCTGAATGGCGGAAGGAGGAATTTGAGCATATTTTGTCTCATCAACACTCCTTGCAAGCGGCTCACCGTCAGACGAAACCACGATGGGCGCAAGCGAAAGTAGCGTAAACATGCTATCTTTTGCAGCCACCTCAAGCGCCACCTCAAGCGAAGTGCCGCGTGGCAGCGAGAGAGAATATTCCTTCTCGGTCCATTCATCGCCACGTGGCAATGCGATAGTTTCTGCTTTGATAACTTTTGTCCCATCACCTATCATATTGAAGGTGAGCGACATATCTTGCTTCCCACACAATTGCTTATATCCTACTTTCACGTCGATATTTACCTTGTCGCCACTGAGCTGAAACATCGGGAAAGAGGTACCATACAATGTGCCCTGACTTCCTACGAAAAAATATTCGGCATCGGGAGCCGAGTAGGTTGTATCCACCGCTTTGATGAATTGAGCATCGTACCAAAATTGCCCTAAATCCTCAACTCTGTATTTATCAATATCCTTGATAATGCTCTTGATAGGGGCAGGACGCATGGCATCCATATATCTAAAATTAAGAGTCCACCCACGGAATTTAGCGACAAAGGCATCTACATCCGCCTTTATATCACCCTCAAAATTAATCTGTTGAGCATTAAGCCCCACAACGCAATTGAGTGCCCAAAGCAGAACAAGCAACTTTTGCTGTATTGATTTCATTATTTTAGTTTTTGTTGTTTTATGAAAGAAAATGTTGAAGTTTTTCTCATAAATCATTTATTTGTAATTAGTTAATCCTCCAACCTTTATCTTGAAAAATAATCGCAGCTGCCACTAAAATGAGCCATTGCATATATAGTAAAACAACTATAATCACATATTTTCTTCGATACTTGACAAAATCTTCATCAGATAGCGCATCCACCTCCTTTTGTATTTCCGCCTCTGTTCCATTCTTACGATAATAGTATAATAACCCAGAAATGATGAGGGAAGATATTACTGAAGCAGACAACACAAATTCGCTTTCATATTCAAAATCAAACAACATGACGATCCATAAAAACAACACAACAGCAGGTATGCCACTGACTACGATTGCGCCCAAATCATTTCTTTTATATGTACAGTTAGGCTTGCCAGCTTCTCTGGTCTTCCTATCTGCTGTAGCCATAGCCTTCAATATGGTTTTTACTAAAAAGCGATACATATCAAACAATTATAATTTGGTTATTTTTTATGGTCGGCACTATCATCGTTTACAATTATCAGTTCCCAATCTTTGAAAGTTTGCCGCATCAAGCTCAAAATAGCCCGCCGAATAAACGCACATTGGTTGTAGGTGGGCATTATCACCGACATTTTTATATCGCTGTTCATTTTGGAAGTTTATTTTGGAAAGAAAGGTTTTTTCTACGCAACAAATTACAACTCTGTCGTTTACACAAAAAAAAATGAAAAGCGCCCATCAGCCATCTCGCCTCCGAGCGCTTATTCATTCATATTTATCTGTTTACGAGTTTATTAATTTGAAATCTTATCTATCACCATTCGCCCATCTTCGCGCCCAACGTGCACTCTGACCGAACTTATAAAGCCCTTCTCGTTATTGTAGAACACCACGCGACTCCAACCGGCTTCGGGCTGATTATCAAGAACACATGTATAACGAGGATT
>CAJONN010000166.1 GCA_905235955.1 uncultured Marinilabiliaceae bacterium | reverse complement strand
TTTACTTTTATTTCTCATCTCTTTAGTATCGTCTGTGGCTATCTATGCCAAAGACGTACTTACTTCAGCAATCACCACCGATGCTGACGGCAACAATGTCTCAAAAGTTGAATACACCTACGATGCTAATGGCAACAAAACATTGTCAGTAAGTTATAAATGGGATTCAGATAAAAACGATTGGGTAGCTGATTACAATCGTGAATACACCTACGATGCTAATGGCAATGTAACATCGGATGTAAGTTATGATTGGAACTCAGATAAAAACGATTGAGTATGAAATTGCCTACGATGCTAATGGCAACCAAACATTGTATGTGCGTTATAATTGGAACTCAGATAAAAACGATTGGGTAGGTTTTAACAAGTATGAATGCACCTACGATGCCAATGGTAACCAAACATTGTATGTGCGTTACAATTGGGATTCAGACCAAAACGATTGGGTAGGTAGTTACAAGGAGAAATACACCTACGATGCTAATGACAACCAACCAAACATTGCATGTGCGTTACAATTGGGATTCAGATAAAAAAGATTGGGTGGGTAACTACCAAGTAGAATGTACTTACGATGCTAATGACAACCAAATATTGTATGTGCGTTACAATTGGGATTCAGACAAAAAAGATTGGAAACTTCATTACAAGCTCAAGTTTGAAAATTCTTATACCAATGGCAACCTAATATCGTATTCAGATAAAAAAGATTGGGTGAACAATACTATGGATGAATACGCTTATGATGATTATGGTAATATGATAAGAAAAACTCATTCTTATTGGGATCCTTCTATTTCAGGATGGTCATCTCCATCTGTATATGAATATACATATAAATATAATGAAGATGGTAAAATAATTTTACATATTGATGGATCTACAAAATATGAATACGATTATGATGTCAATGGCAACCAAACGTTGAATGCAATTTACAATTGGAATTCTGAAACCAACGATTGGAAGGGTGTTCATAAATATGAATACGCTTATGATGATAATGGTACCCAAACAATGTTTGCACAATGGCTGTGGGATGATGAAGCTGCCGATTGGATAGGTCGGTTCAAGTATGAATTAACCTTCGATGCCAATGGTAATGATATATCATATATATATTATGAATGGGATTCAGAGGCCGCTGATTGGGTAAAAGATAGTAAAATTGATCGCGATTACGATGCCAATGGTAATCTAAAAACAAGATTAGATTACAGTTGGGATTCAGAGGTCGCTGATTGGGTAAAAACTAGTAAAGAGGATCGCGATTACGATGCCAATGGTAATGAAATATCGCGTATATATTATAAATGGAATTCAGAAGCTAACGATTGGGTCGTTTCCTCAAAAATAACTTATATCTACGGAGAAGTTACTGCTGTAGAAGAGATAAATGCCGTTGCATCAAAACCTGATGGCACATACAACCTACAAGGACACAAGGTGAGCGACAATGCTACAAAAGGCATCTACATAGTAGTGAAAGATGGCAAAGCACACAAAGTGCTACGCAAATAAACACATTTGCAATTGAGCAAGATAGAGAATGGGCAGTCGCTAAAAAGTGGCTGCCCATTTTTTATGGCACGTAGTGAGATAAGAAAAAGTTTTTAAGTTTCGCAAGTGAAGCAGTCCCGAAGGGGCGAAAGGAATATAATCAACAAATTGCCTTTCAACAATTAGTACGAAACCCGATTTTCACCTCGACTAATGAAAAAGCCGTGTTTAGGGACTTGTTTGCAGAACATTTCTACTTGTGAAACTTGAGAAATGAAAGATTTGAGGTACTTTCATTCATTTGTGCGAGGAAAGGCAAATGGCAAACAACGTATTATGTCGCTGGCAATAAGTGATACTTCGCCTACCTTGTCGCGTGCAATGTCGCCAGCTTTGCCGTGTATGTATACACCTACGATGGCTGCCGTTGTGGCATCGTAGTTTTGAGCAAGTAGGGTTGTGAGTATGCCTGTGAGCACATCGCCACTGCCGCCGGTAGCCATACCTGCATTGCCCGTAGGGTTGAATATAACTTGTCCGCTTGGCAGGCAAATGGCTGTGTAGGCTCCCTTTAGCACCAAAACTATGTTGTGTTGTGTGGCAAATGTGGATGCTGTTTCGATGCGTGCCATGCGTGTGGTGTGGCTGTGGGTGAGTCGGTCGAATTCGCCTTCGTGAGGTGTGAATATGGTTGGCGAGGTAAAGTGTAGTGTGGGTTCGTTGTGGAGCAACTGAGCTACATGCCACAGAGCGTCGGCATCAACTACCATGGGCAGGTGCGAGGTTTTGAGTAGTTCGGCAATGTAGTGCCCTGTAGCAGCGTTGCGCCCTATCCCCGGTCCGATACCAATGGCATTTGTTTGTGGCAATGATTGTGGACGAGCATCGGCTTCGGCTATGTGAGTGGTGCCACAGGTAGCGGTCATGGCTTCGGGAACGCCTATTTGCATTATTTCGTAGCCACATTCGGGCACAAGTGTGGTGAGTAATCCAACTCCGCTACGCAAGCAGGCTTTGGCGCTAAGTTGTGCTGCTCCCATCATGCCTTTTGAACCTACTACAAGCAGTGCTTTGCCCATTGTGCCTTTGTGAGCAAACTTGCTACGTGTCTGAAGTAGTGATTTTATGGTGTTTGCATCGGTCAGGGAATAGGGGGTGGGCATGCTACTGATGGCATTTGATGCGATGCCGATGTCGGTTACAACTACCTGACCTACATAGGGCTCAGCTTCGGGCATTAAGAAGTTTATCTTTGGCCACTGAAACGATATAGTCCATGTAGCTTTTATCACAGTCTGATTAGCAATGTTGCCAAGCGATGTTTCGTTGCCCATGCCTGATGGCATATCGATGCTCAGAATGGGCACAGTGCTTTGGTTGGCTGTGGATACGGCTTGTGCTATCAGTCCATCGGCAGGGCGGTTGAGTCCAGTGCCAAGTAGTGCATCGATGATGAGTGATGTGTTGGGTTGCGGTGCGAAGGGTTCGTTTTCGTGTAGCTTGATAGTTGGTGGTAGTTTTTGCCAATTAGCTTGGCAGTCGGCAGAGCGTTGTCCGTTTTTATTGGTATAAGAAAAAACTATCACCTCGTACCCCACTACTGATAGTTGTCTTGCTACAACCAGTCCGTCGCCACCATTGTTGCCCGGACCAGAGAGAATGGCTATTGTTTGTGCCGGGAAGTTGTGCATTACCCACTCTGAAACTGTTTGGGCAGCGCGCTCCATAAGTTGTAGCGATGTTATGCCTTGTTGTTCAATGGTGAGGGCATCGAGGGTGCGTATGTTTGATTGTAGAAAGAGTTTTGGCATTGTCAGAATGAGAAGTTGTTGGCATCAACGCCAGCATCAAAGCGTCCATGGGTAACGTTGAGCAACAGTTGGTCGTTTGAGCCGTTGAACTCGAATGTGCCTGAAACTATTGCTTCGAGCACTTCGTTGTCAACAGTAAGTATTTGCACGCGTTGGAAGTTGAGTTCGCCACTCTCTACGGTTATTGTTTGCTCGGCACTAAGTTCGCTATTGGTAAGCACTTGCACCTCAACATTGTTGTTGGTGAGGTCGATTTTGGTGCCTTGCAGATTGCGTAAATCGGTGTATTTGTTTATGTGCGAATATGGGAATGTAAATGATAGTTTGCCTATATTCGTGGGAGATAAACGAGCATAGAATGGTTCGAGGCTCAAAGTGAGTGTTTGGTCGCCCGATTGGAAGGATATTTGTGTAATATATTCGTTGCGGTTTGATGTAAAAGTTTGTCCGTTGATGTAGGCACCAAAGGTGTTGTAGCCTTGTTCGGTGTAGGCTGGTAGGCCAGCAAATTCGTCGTCGTCGATCCAGACAATGTGGTTGCACTTGTCGTCATCGTCATCATCGCAAGCGGTGAATATTGTGTTGAAAATGGTGCTGAGTAGCAGAAGTGTGCTCAAGCGTAATATGCTGATGGTGTTCATTTTACAGATATATGTATGTGTTTATTGAGCAGATTTATTGCCAAAAGGCAGACGATAGGCAAAGTGTATGCCGAAGCCGAGTGGGTAGACATCGCCAAGCGAATTCATTTGTGCCCAATCCATGGTGTATGTAAGTGAGCAGTCGATAGCAAAAGCTTGTTTCGGACCGAATTGGAAGCCGACACCGAGCCATATTGGCATTGCATAATTGTCTGGGTGATCTATTTGGTCAGCAATATCGTCTTCGTAGCGTTCTGTGTGATGCTTGTATGCTGTAACCTTGTTGCGAGTGCCCAGACGGTAGGTAAACGAAGTGCCAGCACAAATGTATAGTCCCATTTGGTCGGTTCCGCGAGGTATGAAACGGAATTCGACGGGTATGCCAATCCAGAAGTTGTGTTGTTCGAGGCTTTGGAGGCGTATATACGAAGTGGTCTGATTGTCGTCAGAGTAGAGCCAATAGAAATATTTGTCGTTATTGCGCTCATATTGGCTATAGGTATAGTTGAAACGTACGCCTGCGCCTAAGATGAGTTTTTGGCTCAGAACAAATTCGGGCTTTATGCCTATGTAGAAGTTGCCTTCGTTGAGGTCAAGGTCCCAATCATCGTCGTCATCGTCATCATCCCAATCGTGATGGTCGTGATGATGGTAATATTTGTTGTCGACATGATGCGGATGTTGCACACGGTCTTGTGAAGTGTCGTCGCCACTTGCTACGTTGAAACCTGTTTCTACGTTAAGGCCGAATATCCGCCCTGTTTGTGCGTAGGTTGTTGAGCATAGAAGCATAGCCAACAATAAAGATGACAATGTATTGCGCATATCTTTTGAGATTTTTCTGACAAAAATAAAAAAACTCTCCAACTTTCACAGCGGAGAGCAATCAATTTTAGACCAATATACTCAGATACGTTTATCTGAAAAAGTTTATTCGAATTTTTTGCTATTTTATTCTGTTGTAACCATAGACAGCAAGGTCGCCCAGTTCCTCTTCAATGCGGATGAGTTGGTTGTACTTAGCAGTGCGGTCGGTACGGCTGAGCGAGCCAGTTTTTATTTGTCCAGAGTTGGTGGCTACGGCTATGTCAGCTGTAGCGTCTTCGGTTTCGCCTGAGCGATGCGAAGTTACAGTGGTGTAGCCATGTCGGTGAGCCATTTCGATGGCTTCGAGTGTTTCAGTGAGTGAGCCAATTTGGTTTACCTTTATAAGTATAGAGTTGCCGGCGCCAAGCTCTATGCCTTTTTTGAGGAATTTGGTGTTGGTAACGAAGAGGTCGTCGCCAACGAGCTGACATTTGTGTCCGACCTTTTGTGTGAGTTTTACCCAGTTATCCCAGTCGTTTTCGTCGAGTCCGTCTTCAATAGAGTCGATAGGGTAGGTGTCGATGAGGTGTTCGAGGAATGCTATTTGTTCGTCAGCAGTAAGTTTTTTGCCGTTAGGGTCTTTTTGCTTACCATTTTTAAGTTGGCGATAGTCGTAGAACCATTTTCCGTTTTCTTGCACGGCAAATTCAGATGCGGCGCAGTCCATAGCAATTTTTACATCGCTACCGGGTTTGTAGCCAGCTTTTTCTATAGCCTTAACGATGGTGCTGAGAGCATCTTCGATGCCATCGAGGGCTGGTGCAAAGCCACCTTCATCACCTACGGCAGTAGAGAGTCCGCGTTCTTTGAGTATTTTAGCTAAGTTGTGGAATACTTCGGCACCAATGCGTACGGCCTCTTTGATGTTAGCTGCGCCAACTGGTCGGATCATAAACTCTTGGAAGGCGATGGGGGCGTCAGAGTGTGCGCCACCGTTGATAATGTTCATCATAGGCACTGGCAATACGTATGCATTGGCACCGCCAATATATCGATAGAGAGGAATGTCGAGGTAGTTGGCAGCGGCTTTGGCTACGGCAAGTGAAACGCCTAAGATGGCATTAGCGCCAAGTTTAGATTTGGTAGGTGTGCCGTCGAGTGCGAGCATTTTTTTGTCGATAGCGCGTTGTTCGAGTGCCGAGAGTCCTTGAATGGCTGGAGCGATAATTTTGTTGACGTTTTCTACGGCTTTGAGCACGCCTTTGCCTAAATAGCGATTTTTGTCGCCATCGCGAAGTTCGAGGGCTTCGTTTTCGCCAGTTGATGCGCCAGATGGCACTGCTGCGCGTCCGACAATTCCACTTTCAAGTTTTACATCGACTTCAACAGTCGGATTTCCTCGCGAATCGAGTATCTCACGAGCTACTATTTTTTCAATGATCATCTTACTTGATATTTATATATAAGTATTTTGCGTTTTATTAATATTGTAGATAAAAAGTCTACAACGTTTCTTTAAACCTTTGCAAAATTACTATATAAATAGGTTATCGGCAATAACTATTTCTTGGTATTTTTTAGTTGTAAAATACCTAATAATGATTAGTTGACTCAAATTTTGCAAGTAGAAATGTACAGAAAACAA
>CAJONN010000165.1 GCA_905235955.1 uncultured Marinilabiliaceae bacterium | reverse complement strand
ACTTGGCGAAACTCAAGTTATCTATAAACCTCCAAAGTCGTTTTTTTGCGACACATTGGGCGAATAAAGAAATTCCCCACCCCGAAATGCTATCAATATTGCGATAAAAGAGTATTTTTACACAAAAATAAAATTGACGAAGTAAAGAAACAGAAGAAAAGTAACATAACATATTAATAACCAAGCGTTTGCTACTATATTCAGCACTGCCTCAAAACCTAGGAAATTTTGATAAGTGTCAATCAAGAATAAGTCTGCGAACGTCTGCGCTTTGCGTGGATGTTGACTTATCGATTGACGTGGGCAGTTCCTAGGGCCTTGAGGCGTGGATAAGATCAAAGTCCACGCTTCTTTTTGCCCAAACGAAATTGCCCGCGAGCTGGAAAAGATAAGCCAAACGCCCAGAAATATATAGCGCAGAAATGGATGAAAAGCATTTTTGCGAGATAAACAATAGGCGTTATCTCGGAAATAAATACAGACTTCTGCCGTTTATATCGCGAACTATTGCAGAGCATTGTAGCGATATAAATGTTTTTGCAGATTTATTCGCTGGCACAGGAGCTGTTTCGTCGGCTTTTAGCGATAAAACACTGATTACCAACGATATTCTCTATAGCAACTACCTATGCAATTATGCATGGTTTGGTGCGCAAAAAGCTGATCTTCAGAAGGTTGACAATTTATTACAGAATTACAATAAATGGGATGTCAGCCAAGATAATTATATGTCTGAAAATTTCGGTGGCACCTTCTTCTCGCACACCGATTGTGCAAAAATTGGCGCAATACGCGATGACATCGAAACTCTTTTTGCACAAAACAAACTCAATGAACGTGAAAAGTCGATTTTGATAACCTCGCTGCTCTATGCGATGGACAGAATTGCCAAAACTTGCGGACATTACGATGCATTTAGACGCGGTGCATTGTTTGATATACAACTTGAATTGCGAATGCCAAACGTAGCGAACAACAACAATCCGCAAAACAAATGTTACAATCAGGATATCAACGAATTAGCAAGCAAAATCAAAGCCGACATTGTTTATCTCGATCCGCCTTACAACTCGCGACAATATTGCGATGCCTATCATCTGCTCGAGAATGTGGCGCGTTGGAACAAGCCGAAAGTTTTTGGAGTGGCGCGCAAAATGAACCGTGGCGAACTCAAAAGTGCATATTGCACAAGGAAGGCGCCAGATGCTTTCATGCGGCTCATTGAATCGATTAATGCTCGCTATATCTTATTGTCATACAACAATATGGCTAAAAAAGGCAACGACCGATCGAATGCCAGAATTTCAGACGAAAGCATTATAAACATTCTCAGTGCCAAAGGTGAGTTGCAAATTTTTGAGGAGAGCTACAAACCATTCACTACTGGCAAATCGGACATTGCAAACCATACGGAACGATTGTTTTTGTGTAAATGTTTTTGAATTATGAAAAATCATTGCGCTATACAATCGCCTCTGAATTATACGGGAGGAAAATTCAGGCTCTTACCGCAAATTTTGCCATTGCTGCCCAAAGATATTGGCACGTTTGTCGATTTGTTTTGTGGAGGCTGCAACGTTGGAATAAACATCAACTGCAACATGGTTATTTTCAACGATATAAACAGTAAATTGATAAATCTGCTAAACACATTTAAGCATCAGGAAAAGAGCGAAATTATCTCATCTATATACAAAATTATCAGAGATGAAAATCTGTCGCTCGTTAGCGAACATTCTTACGAATTTTACAAATGCAATAGTAGCAAAGGCTTAGCAGAATACAACAAAGAGCAATATCTGAAGTTGAGAGAGAAATTCAACCGTGCAACAACATACGACTTTGAATATTTTATAACACTTTATGTATTAATTATTTATGCTTTCAATAATCAGATACGATTCAACCGGAAAGGCGAGTTTAATCTGCCAATTGGCAAGAGAGATTTCAACAACACTATAAAAAACAAACTCGAAAAGTTTATAGACAAAATACACTCAACCAACTGTGAATTTGTTAGTTACGATTTCGATAATTTCGACATCGACCATCTGACAAACCAAGATTTTGTATATGCTGACCCACCATATCTGATTTGTTGCGCTGCTTACAACGAAAATGGCGGTTGGACGGCTCAAAACGAAATTGCACTTCTCTCACTGCTCGACGAACTCGACAAACGACAAGTGCGCTTTGCATTGTCGAACGTGCTCACCAACAAAGGTATCGACAATATCTACATCAAAAAATGGCTCGAAAACAATCCACATTACAAGTGTAATCATTTGACTTTCAGCTATTCAAATTCCAATTATCAGGTCAAAGACCGACTATCAAAGACCGATGAAGTGTTAATCACAAATTATTGAACTATGCCAAATTTCCCATTCAAAAGCTATTGTTGGAGCTTAGGCACAACAAGTTTCAGAACCAAGCGGTTCAACAAAACAATTGAGTTGCAACTATCGATGCTAAACGATTTTTGGTCGGATGCTAAACGACAGAAAGAGCTGTGGCAAAGCAATAATAGCTTACAGGCTGATTATTACGACTTTATGCAAGAGAGATGCTTCGTTGTGGGCGATGCAACGAGAAAAGATAAAGATGCGCGCGAAAAGACATCGGGCTTGGTAGATATTGGCTTATTGGACGACAATAGACGAATAACTGAAGCTGGCAAAGCATTACTCAAAATAAGTCAAACAGGTGATTTTGAGCCAGATAATACATTCAAAATACCCAAAGATAGTTTCATCTATCTCAAGCAATTGCTCAAAACATCTGTTCCCATTGATGGTGTCCACATTCGCCCTATGTTGGTGCTCATTCATCTGCTATCGGAACTAAAAAAGTTGACTTACGAAGAGTTTACTTATCTGCTGCCACTCTGCATTTCGGAAGAGACAACCAACCAAATCATAAAGAATATCAGCCTGAAAACCAAAGGAATAGACGAAATAATCATAAACGTTTTGCTATCAAAAGACAACTACAAAGAGGCGTTGAAATATTTTTTGGAAGCAAACGAAGTAACTACCGAAGTACTTTGCGATGTTGGCATGAATCGCAAAAGTCGGAGCTACGACAAACCATATTTACCTCTCTACAACGAAGCTTTTCACCTATTTTATCGGAAAGATTATTCGCGCATTTCACATTTCTGTAAAGCACTGTCGGGCATCAAATTAAATAAATGGTGGCGCACTTATCTTTTTGATACATCATCGGCAACTGCCATTGAAAATTTGCCACAGAAACACATAAAGCCCAATAAATTAGCGCAATGCACCTCTGTTGCGGAGTTCCGAAAAGCGTTTTTTATCCTCATGCACCTCTTCAAAGCCAAGGCGACACTATCAGACTATAACGATTTGAATCGTCGTTACTTCAAAACAACCGACATCTTTTTGTTTGCCGATTCGGAAGTAAAAATGGATTTGATACCACAGAAGTTTTTCGAGACAATAGACCAACAACTTTTTTTACAAGCATTTAGCCCATGTCAGCACCTCAAGAAAAATTGCACATTGGAAGAGATTTCGCCTTGTCTGAAAATAGAAGAATCGGCAATTCTCGTAGGCATTGAAAATGAACTTGGCATAACAATCAACTCTATCGATGAAGTTAGCGATGTGTTGGAGAAGGAACGATACAACAGATTTATCACACTGATAGACAATCATTTTACCGACAAAAATCTTTTGTATTTGCTCGACTGCTTTGACCAAAGAAATGACGATGAAATAAACCGACTTGTTACCGAAAATGCCGATTCGCCAACAATATTTGAATATGTGTTGGGAATAATTTGGTATAAACTGAGCGGATGTAAAGGCAAAATACTTGATTATCTGAAACTTTCGCTCGATGCCGACCTCTTGCCAGTAACGCATGCAGCAGGCGGAGAAGCCGACATCGTTTACGAATATCAGCAGTCGTCAACATATCCTAAGCACACGGTTTTGCTCGAAGCTACATTAGCCGATGGCACCAATCAGCGCCGTATGGAGATGGAACCCGTTTCGCGCCATTTGGGCAATTACATTCTTCGCACCAATGACCATAATGCTTATTGCGTCTTTGTTAGCAACTTTCTGCACCCACAAGTAATATCTGATTTCAGAAGCAGGAAACACACCTATTATTATGATACTCAGAACGATAACAACTATATAGAGAGTATGAAAATAATACCACTCAACACCAACGATCTAAAGGCAATAATATCAGAAAAAATCAGATATAACGATTTGTATGTCAAGTTTGAAGATGCCTACAACGCAGGTGAAGATAAGCCAAAAGAATGGTATGACAACTACATCAAATTTGCCACCGAACCAATTGCCGCCGAGCCACAAGCGCCATACGGCGAGAAGGAATAGCGGAAGATTTGAAATGACTCAAGTTTTCAAGTAGGAAATATCAATAAGTTCTAATCAATAATTCTCTTTTCTCATATACCTCAATAGAAAACGTGCATCTGCCTGTTTTTCTTCTGGTGAACTCTCCTGATTGAG
>CAJONN010000164.1 GCA_905235955.1 uncultured Marinilabiliaceae bacterium | reverse complement strand
CAGCGACGAGTTCTTTTTGTTACTTTTTCTGTCGGCACAGACCCGAAGATGATTGAGCGTAGCGAAATAAAAAGTAAAATTAATGGGAAGGTCATATATAGGGACTTGTTTGCAGTACATTTTCTACTTGCAAAACTTAAGTAATTTTTTTGTTTAGCAAAGTGAAATAAAATTTTGGTGTATAGATCAAAATATTTTTAGCAAGTGGGCATAAAACAAAAAATAGATGCTCGCATTGTAAGCAGCAATGCGAGCATCTGTTCTAATTGTCAGCGATTCTGAAATTTAGCCATTTCAATATTGATGAACCTTGCTATCATTTCTCGGTAAAGCGCCTCTATCATATCAGGGTCAGCACCATATTCTACGGCTTTTGTCCTTGCCTTCTGAATTACTTTTTCAACTCGAGAAGAATCTTTAACGCCAGTTTCATCTTTTTTGAAAGTTGCAGCCTCAACAACATATTTGCCTCGTTCGGCTATCAACTTTATAATCTCATTGTCGATGCGGTCGATGTTTGCTCTGACCTCATCTAAGTTTTTGCAAATCATGTTGTTAATATTCAAATACCCCAAATTCGCTCTTTATGGTAAGCGATGTGTGGTCTGATGGTTCGATGCGACCAATTATTTGTGCATCGATGCCAAACGACTTAGATATTTCTATCACCTTTTGTGCGTCAGCTTCGTTGAGATATACTTCGAGGCGATGTCCCATGTTGAACACTTTATACATCTCTTTCCAATCGGTGCCACTCTGCTCTTTGATGGTGCGGAAAAGTGGCGGAACGGGGAAGAGATTATCTTTTACAACATGCACATTTTCAACAAAATGTAGCACTTTAGTCTGTGCACCACCTGAGCAATGCACCATGCCGTGTATGCGTGGACGGAGTTCGTCTAAAAGCTTCTTTACAACAGGCGCGTATGTTCTGGTGGGCGAAAGAACAAGCTTGCCGGCATCGAGTGGCGAGCCTTCAACT
Source organism: uncultured Marinilabiliaceae bacterium (assembly GCA_905235955.1). GTDB lineage: Bacteria > Bacteroidota > Bacteroidia > Bacteroidales > Marinilabiliaceae > W3P20-009. The sequence continues at coordinate 3,539 of CAJONN010000164.1, read as the reverse complement.
TTGTCGGTGAGCTTTAGGTTGCCACTGTATACAAGCTCTTCGGGCACAGCAGCATCGTAGCTTTCAGGGTATTTTTGTGCCAAATATTTTGCAAATACATCGTGGCGAGCACTTGTGAGTCCATTGCTGCCCATACCACCATTGTACTCTTTTTCGTAGGTGGCTTTGCCATACGATGCCAAGCCAACAATAACATCGCCTGCTTTGATGTTTGCATTGTTGATGACATCGGCTCGTTTCATACGACAAGTGACGGTAGAGTCTACAATGATGGTGCGCACAAGGTCGCCAACGTCAGCTGTTTCGCCACCTGTAGCATACACTCCAACACCCATTTGCCTTAGCTCAGCAAGCAGTTCGTCGGTGCCATTGATAATGGCTGATATAACTTCGCCCGGCACAAGTTTTTTGTTGCGTCCTATTGTGCTCGATACCAATATGTTGTCTACAGCACCCACACAGAGCAAGTCGTCGATGTTCATGATGAGAGCGTCTTGTGCTATGCCTTTCCAAACGCTGAGGTCGCCAGTCTCTTTCCAGTAGAGGTAGGCAAGGCTTGATTTGGTGCCAGCTCCGTCGGCGTGCATTATGTTGCAATAGGCTGGGTCGCCACCTAATATGTCAGGTATTATCTTACAGAAAGCCTTAGGATAGAGGCCTTTGTCGATGTTTTTTATGGCGTTGTGCACATCTTCTTTCGATGCCGAAACGCCTCGCAAGTCGTATCTTTCTGAGCTCATTGTATTGTGGTTTTTTGCTGTTTTTTTTTTCGAACAATATGCTAATTAAGTCCTATCAATGCTTTTATGTAGTTGAGTTTGTTGAGTGCTTCGATAGGTGTAAGGTTGTTTATGTCGATGCTTTTTATTTCGTCGCGTATTTGTGACAACACAGGGTCGTCGAGTTGGAAGATGCTAAGCTGTACAGCTTCTGAGCTGACGTTTTGCTTCTTCTTGGCATTGGCTACCACTGTTGTATTTTCTGTGCCACCTCGGTTGGCTGTTTCGAGCTGATGCAAAATTTCTGTAGCTCGGTCAACTACTGTGCGAGGCATGCCAGCAAGTTTTGCCACATGAATACCAAAGCTATGTTCGCTGCCACCCTCTACCAATTTGCGCATAAAGATGACGCGCCCATCTTTCTCCTTCACTGATACGTTGAAGTTGTGTATGCGGTCATATTTTGCCTCCATATCGTTGAGTTCGTGATAGTGGGTTGCGAATAGTGTTTTGGCTTGTGCTTTGGGATTGTTGTGCAAATATTCTACAATCGACCATGCAAGCGATATGCCATCGTAGGTGCTGGTGCCACGCCCCAATTCGTCGAAGAGGACGAGACTTTTGGGCGTTACGTTGTTGAGTATGTTGGCTGCCTCGGTCATCTCTACCATGAAGGTCGATTCGCCTTGCGATATATTGTCGCTGGCACCAACTCTGGTAAATATTTTGTCAACAATGCCAATGCTGGCTGCCTGAGCTGGTACAAACGAGCCTATTTGTGCCATCAGAACAATAAGTGCTGTTTGTCTTAGAAGAGCACTTTTACCTGCCATGTTCGGACCTGTGATTATTATTATCTGATTTTGCTCACGGTCAAGGCGTACGTTGTTTGATATATATGTTTCGCCATCGGCAAGTAGCTGTTCTATAACGGGGTGTCTGCCTTCAGTAATGTCAAGCACATCGGTGTTGTCTACGTGTGGGCGACAATACTGATATTGGTCGGCCACTTGCCTAAATGCGGTTATTACGTCTATTTCTGAAATGATGCGAGCGTTGCGCTGTATCTGCACCAGCCAGCCACTAAGGTATACCAGCAGGTCGCTATATATCTGTTGCTCTATGCGCAGAATGTTTTCATCGGCATGCAATATTTTTTCTTCATACTCTTTGAGTTCTTCGGTTATGTAGCGTTCAGCATTAGCAAGTGTTTGCTTGCGCACCCAACCTTCAGGCACTTTGTCTTTGTGAGTGTTGCGCACCTCAATGTAGTATCCAAATACGTTGTTGAAAGCTACTTTGAGGCTTGTTATGCCTGTTTGCTCAGTGAGGCGTAGCTGCATATCGGTTAGGTAGTCTTTTGACGAGGCTGATATTTGGCGCAAGTTGTCGAGCTCGTCGTTTACGCCAACAGCTATGGCGCCACCTTTGGCTACAAGTGTAGGAGGTTCTGGAGCTATTTCGTGGTCTATTTTTTCTCTGGCCGATATACATTCGTCAAGTTCTTCGGCCAAATGGCGCAGATGCTCAGCCGATGAGCGTGAGAGTAGTTGCTTGAGCGGTGTAATGGCAAAAAGTGTCTTTTTGAGCTGTAGCAATTCGCGTGGCGTAATACGATAGGTCGAAACTTTGCCCACAAGCCTTTCGAGGTCGCCAATGTGCTGTAGCATATCGCGCAGTTGCTCTTTGAATAGTCCGCCATCGTCAGCATCTGTTTCAAGTGATTGCACTGAGTCGAGGCGTTGCTCAATCACGTTTTTATCTTTGAGTGGCATAGCTATCCAACGTTTGAGCATGCGCGAGCCCATTGGCGTTTGAGTTTTGTCAATAATGTCAGATAACGATGTTGTACCATCGATGCCCGATGGAAAAAGTTCGAGGTTGCGCACCGTAAATTTGTCGAGCCACACATAGTTGTCGCCCTCAATGCGTGTAAGGCGGCTGATATGCTTCAGATGATCGTGTTGTGTAACGTCGAGGTAGTGCATTATAGAGCCAGCTGCTGTTGTGCCAAGTTCGAGTTGCTCTACGCCAAAGCCTTTGAGTGATTGTGTTTCAAATTGTTTCAAGAGTCGGGCACGTGCCTGCGATGGCTCAAATGCCCAATCGTCAAACGGATAGGTGAGCCATTTAGTGCCAAAAAGTTCAACAAACTGCTGTCGTTTGCCTTTTTCGTAGAGCACTTCTTTGGGTTTGAATGTGCCCATAAGTCGGTCGACATATTCAGCTGTGCCTTCGCCCATCATAAATTCGCCTGTAGATATATCAAGGAAGGCAATGCCTACTGCTGTGCGCTCCATATAGACGCATGCGAGGAAGTTGTTTTCTTTGTTGTCGAGAACATTGTCGCCAATAGCTACACCGGGTGTAACAAGCTCAGTGATGCCACGTTTTACTATGCCTTTAGCTAATTTCGGATCTTCAAGCTGGTCGCATACAGCCACACGTTGTCCGGCTCTTACAAGCTTAGGTAGATATGTTTCGAGTGCATGATGTGGAAAACCAGCCAACTCAACAGTAGCGGCATAGCCATTGTTGCGCGAAGTGAGTGTGATGCCTAATATTTGCGATGTTTTGATAGCATCTTGTCCAAATGTTTCGTAGAAGTCTCCAACTCTGAAAAGTAAAATTGCATCGGGGTGTTTTGCTTTGATGTTGTTATATTGCCCCATCAAGGAGTTATCTTCGGTAGCTCGTGGCATCGGTTTGTTTATGATTTTAGAATTCCGACTACAAAAATACATGGCTTTTTCATTTAATTCAACTTTTGCCAATAAAATAGTGGTGTGGCTATTTTATTTAACTCAAGTTCCGCAAGTA
>CAJONN010000163.1 GCA_905235955.1 uncultured Marinilabiliaceae bacterium | reverse complement strand
CGCTTCGCTACGATAATTTTCTTAACGCTTCGTGCCAAAGGCGACAACCGCGAGGTGAAAATCGGGTTCCGTGCTTATTGTTGGAAAGTAATATGTTGGGTATATTCTTTTCGCCCATTCATTTTCTGTGCGTTCTTCACTTGCGAAACTTGAGTTATTATTTTTTCTGTACTTATAGCCGACTGATTACCGTAAAAATACCAACTTTCTGATTTACAAAAATATAAAAGAGGGTATATCCAAAAAAAAGATATACCCTCCACCCAATCCAAAAATCAACTTAATAACTATCTACTCCTCGTTAGGAGTATAAGTTGAAATATCTGTAGCTCTCATACGTAACTATTTTTACAATGTTTCAACTTTTTTATTATTTTTTATATTTTTTATCACAATTCTCAAATTTCACAAATAAATAGCCCCGAAGGGGCGAAAGAACAATAACGCACTATTGCAATTGCTCTTTCGCCCCTTCGAGGCTTATTTGCAGTACATTTTCTACTTGCGAAACTTGAGGTTATAAAAAATCAAAGCAGTTTTTCTATTTCATCCATCAGCAAATTCATGCGCTTTATAGCATTGTCGAATGGGTCTGATGTTGTCATGTCAACACCTGCATCTTTGAGTATCTCGATAGGATATTTTGAACCTCCTGCCGATATAAAGTCCAGATATCTGTTGCGTTCAGCCTCTCCACCACTGAGCACTTTTTGCACCAATGCTTGCGATGCTACAAACGAGGTGGAGTACTGATATACGTAAAAAGATGAGTAGAAGTGTGGTATGAATGCCCACTCTATGCCCACTACGTCGTCTACATGGCAAATGCCTTGCTCATCACCGTAATATTTTTTCACAATCTGACTATAGAGCTGTGTGAGTGCTTTGCCTGTTATTGGCTCGTTGTTTTCTGCCATTTGGTGCATTCTGAGCTCAAACTCAGCAAATTGTGTTTGGCGGAAGAGTGTTCCCTTGAAGCCATCGAGCATACTCATCAAGAGCGATATTTTCTCTTTGTTGGTTTTTAGCTTAGAGAGCATAAGGTTATCGAGTAGTGCTTCGTTGAATGTTGATGCCACTTCGGCAACAAATATGGCATATCTCGATGTTGGATATGGTTGTGTTTTGTTTGAGAAGTAGCTATGCATAGTGTGCCCCAGCTCGTGTATGAGTGTGCCTACTGAGTTGTAGCTATCATTGTAGTTTGTAAGTATGTATGGGTGAACGTCGTAGGCAGCGCCATTGCTATAAGCTCCTGATGCTTTACCTTTGTTGGGATATACGTCTATCCAGCGTTCGTTGAATGCGCGTTGCACCACGTTGGCATATTCAGTGCCTAATGGCTTTATGGCTTCAAGCACCAGCTGCTGTGCCTCTTCGTAGGTATATTTGAGCTCAATGCCTTCTACAGCAGGTGCGTAGAGGTCATAGTAAGTAAGCTGGTCGAGGTTCATTAGCTTCTGCTTTAGCTTCAGGTATCGATGAAAGGTTGGTAGGTTGCGGTTTACATTGTCGATGAGCGACTGATATACCGATATGGGTATGTTGTTGTGATAAAGTGCAGCTTCGAGGGCTGAGTTGTATTTGTATACTTTTGAGTAGAAGAGTCCTTCTCTGATGTTGCCGTTCATTAGTTCACCAAATGTACCTTCAAAGCGGCTATAGTTTTCCCAAAATGCAAAAAAGGCTTTTCGGCGGTCGTCTCTATTGGCCGAAGCTCGCACTTGTGTATATGTTGCTTGGTCGAGCTCTACCTCTTCGCCATTGCTCAGTGTGATGCGAGGTGATGGCATTTCAGCGTCGGAGAATACATCGTAAGTATCGCCGGGCACGTTGCCAAGTATCGAGAGTTTGGCCATTAGCTCTTCTTCGGCCGGACTAAGTGTGTGAGGTTTATTGCGTTTGATGCGATCTATGCGCATACCATATACCTGCTTTAGCTTTGGCTCTTGCTCCATATATTTATCGAACAATGCATCTGATATGGCTGCCAATTCTGGATCAACAAAGGCTGAGAGTTGCGATATTTCTGTGCTAAGATTTTCAAGTTCTTTGAGGCGCGATATATTTTCAGCTACTCTGAGATCTTGGTCTTTCTGCAACGAAGCGTAGATGTAGAGTCTGCTCATTTGCTTGCTTATTTGGCTGCTAAATTCAAAGAATTGAAGCAAGGTCTGAGCACTTTCAGCAAGTTTGCCTTTGTAAGTGGCTATTTGCTTTGCCTCGTTAGCAATTTTGTCTTTGCTTTTGTTCCATTCAGTGTCATTGCTGTAAAGGTCATAGACATTCCATTTATATTTTTCGTCTATCTCTTCGCGTTCGGTTTGTGCCATTGTATTAATTGTTGTTGCCGACAATAATAGTGCGGCGGTTGTTATTAGTTGTGTATATTTCATTGCTTTGTATTTATTCAAAAAAAATATCTAACAAACTGATTATTAGAAGATTTTGTAAAGTACAAAAAAAAACAAAGTACCAATTTCCCCTTTCCCAATTTATGGGTGCGAAAATAGTTAAAAGTAGCCAAAATTCACGGCTCTTTCATTTAAAAACTTGGTTTTTGATTTTTTATTTCTGAAGTAAGAATCGTATCACTTGCTAAAATAGAGCAAAAGCATTACTTTTGAGGCTGGCAAACAATCAATCTAATTATTATACTATGGAACAAAATTATTTAGCAAACGAGAACCGATACAACAACGGAATGAGCTATGCACGCTGTGGCAACTCTGGCATAATGCTACCAAAAGTAAGTTTAGGTTTTTGGCACAACTTTGGCAGTGTCGACCCATTTGAACGCAGCAGAGCCATCACCCGATATGCCTTCGACCACGGCATCACACACTTCGACCTCGCCAACAACTACGGACCTATCTATGGCTCGGCCGAAGAAACACTCGGTAGGCTTATGCTTGCTGACTTCAAACCATACCGCGACGAACTTTTCATCTCAACCAAAGCTGGCTACGATATGTGGCCCGGACCATACGGCAACTGGGGTAGCCGCAAATACCTCATTGCATCGCTCAACCAAAGCCTCAAACGCATGAACTTAGACTATGTCGACCTCTTCTATAGCCATCGTTTCGACCCCGAAACACCACTCGAAGAGACACTGCAAGCACTTGTCGACATTGTGCGTATGGGCAAAGCTCTCTATATAGGTATCAGTCGTTGGCCACTCGACGCTACACGCTTTGCCTACGACTACCTCAAAGCACACGACGTGCCTATGCTCATCTATCAAGACCGCCTCAACCTTCTCGACCGTACCCCTGTAGACACTGGCTTACTGGACTTCTGTGCAAGCAACGGCGTAGGCTTCATATCATTCTCACCATTGGCACAAGGCTTGCTCACCAACCGCTATCTGAACGGCATTCCATCTGATAGCCGTATGGCAAAAGGCAAATTCTTGAAAGAAGAGATGCTCACACCACAACTGCTCGAAAAGCTAAAAAACTACAACAACATAGCTCAGCAACGTAACGAAACACTTGCCGAAATGGCATTGGCTTGGGTGCTAAAGCACAAAGGTGTAACATCAGTATTGGTTGGAGCAAGTTCTACAGAGCAGTTGGCAAACAACTTGCAGTGTATCAACGCAGTAAACTTTGCGCAAGACCTCTGAAAAAGCAATGAAAATAACCCTGCTACAAACCAACATTGTTTGGAACAACCCACAACTCAACTGCGCCAACGCCTCTGCACTAATAGCCCAAAATAGCGGTGCCGACATATACATATTGCCCGAAATGTTCTCTACTGGCTTTGCAACAGACCCAGAGGGCATTGCCGAAACCAACAACTACAGCCTCAATTGGCTCAAAAACACCGCACAGCAATACAATGCAGCTATATGTGGCAGTGTGGCAATAAAAGACGATAGCGGACTATTCAGAAATAGGCTATACTTTGTGTACCCCAATGGAGATGTGAATTTTTACGACAAACATCACCTTTTTGGCATAGGTGGCGAAGCAGCTCATTTCACCAAAGGTGAAGAACGCGTAGTGGTGCGCTACAAAGACATCAGAATATTGTTACAAATATGCTACGACATACGTTTTCCAATATTCTCGCGCAATCGCAACGACTACGATGTAGCTATATACGTTGCCAACTGGCCAACCACCCGCCTCGCCGCATGGAACACTCTACTCCACGCTCGTGCCATAGAGAACCAATGCTACGTAGTGGGTGTCAACAGATGCGGAAACGACCCAACATGCGAATATAGCGGTGGCTCAATGCTGATAGATGCTTATGGGCGAACAATAATAGAGGCTCCACAAAACACCGAATGCGCTGTGAGTGCTACACTCGATATGAATCGCCTAAATGCCTTCAGACAAAAATTTCCTGTGCTCAACGATGCCGACTAAAAACATATTGAAAGGCTCAATATCTCAAGTTTTACAAGTAAAGTAGCTCCGAAGGAGCGAAAGAATACAGGCAGGGGTGAGCGTAGCGTAACCCCTGCTAATTATGCGCTCTCCACAATATTAGCCCCGAAGGGGCGAA
>CAJONN010000162.1 GCA_905235955.1 uncultured Marinilabiliaceae bacterium | reverse complement strand
AAAAGAACTCGTCGCTGTTGCCACTCCGCTAAAAATTATCTCCGCTACGCTAAACGATTTAAACTCGCTTCGCTCAAACAGAAAATCGTTTTTAACGCTCCGCTACGATAATTTTCTTAACGCTACGTGCCAAAGGCGACAACCGCGAGGTGAAAATCGGGTTCCGTGCTAATTGTTGGAGGGCAATTTGTTGTATTCCTTTCGCCCCTTCGAGGCTACTTACTTGCGAAACTTAAGTTATGTAGATAAACACACAAAACTATAAATTCATATCTTGATAGGGTAGAGGTCGAAAAAAACTCATCTGAATCTTGTCTGACAATTTTGTCTATTTGCTATTAAATGCTTATTTTTACACGATTTTTGAGTTTGATATAGTTTTTCGACATCCTGTCGATAAATATATCTAACCTAAAAAAACAAGCAAATAAGTAATTAACCTAAAATAATAAATGGCAGACGAAAGAATAATTCCCGTCAAAATAGAGGAACAGATGCAAACAGCCTACATCGACTACTCAATGTCAGTCATTGTAGCACGTGCACTTCCTGATGCTCGCGACGGTTTTAAGCCTGTTCATCGCCGAATATTATTCGGAATGGACAAACTGGGCAACAATTACAATCAGCCCCACAAAAAGTCAGCTCGTATAGTAGGTGAAGTTTTGGGTAAATATCACCCACATGGCGACTCATCAGTCTACGGAGCACTCATTCACATGGCACAACCATGGTCGTTGCGCTATCTACTTGTCGACGGACAAGGCAACCTTGGCTCAATAGATGGCGACCAACCAGCAGCCATGCGTTACACCGAGGCTCGAATGCAAAAAATGGCCGAAGATATGCTCATCGATATCGACAAAGACACAGTCGATATGACCAAAAACTTCGACGAATCGCTCGACGAACCTACTGTGTTGCCTACACGCATACCAAATCTACTCATCAACGGCTCATCAGGTATTGCCGTAGGTATGGCCACCAACATGGCACCTCACAATATAGGTGACTCAATTGATGCCATTGTAGCTTATATCGACAACAAAGATATTAGCATCGAAGAACTCATACCTATTATAAAATCGCCCGACTTCCCAACAGGTGGCATAATATATGGCTATCAGGGCGTCAAAGATGCATATCTGACAGGCAAAGGACGCATCATAATACGTTCGAAATGCGAGTTTGAAGTTATTGACGGACACGATTGCATAGTTGTAACCGAAACACCTTATATGGTCAACCGTGCCGAAATGGTGAGCCGCATAGCTCAACTCGTCAACGACAAAAAAATAGACGGAATCAGCAACATACAAGACGAAAGCGACAAAAATACACGCATCGTCATCGAGCTACGTCACGATGCAATGCCACAAGTGGTGCTCAACCACCTCTACAAAAACACCTCGCTACAATCAAGCTTCTGCGTCAACAACATCGCACTTGTGCATGGACGTCCGAAACTGCTCAACCTCAAAGACATAATCTCTTGTTTCGTCGAACACCGACATGAAGTAGTTGTGCGTCGCGCAAAATTCGACAAGAAAAAAGCCGAAGAACGCATACACATACTCGAAGGACTTATCATAGCATCAGACAACATTGATGAAGTGATAAAAATAATACGTGCAGCATCGAGCACCGACGAAGCTAAGCAGAAACTCATAGCACGCTTCAACCTTGACGACATACAAGCTACAGCCATAGTTGAAATGCGCCTCCGTCAGCTCACCGGATTGGAGCAAGACAAACTCCGAAGCGAATATGCCAAGATAAAAGAACTCATAGAATATTTAGAGCGTTTCCTTGCCGACGAGCAAATGCAACTTGACAAAATAAAAGAGGAACTGCTCGAAATAAAAGAGAAATATGGCGATGAACGCCGCACACAAATAGAATATTCGGCCGGAGAATTCAACCCTGAAGACTTCTATGCCGATGACGAAGTAGTGATAACAGTGAGCCACGTAGGCTACATCAAACGCACATTGCTGAGCGAATTCAAAGCGCAAAGCCGTGGTGGCATGGGCTCAAAAGGCACTGGCACACGCGACCAAGACTTCATAGAACACATGTATTTTGCCAAGATGCACGACACAATGATGTTCTTCACCAAACTCGGACGCTGCTTCTGGTACAAAGTATATGACATACCTGAGGGCAACAAACAATCGAAGGGACGCGCCATACAAAACATTCTCAACATAGAGAAAGAAGATCAAGTAAAAGCCTTCATCACAGTACGTGGTCTCAACGACCCAGAATATACCAATAGCCACTACATAATAATGGCAACCAAAAACGGTATAATAAAGAAATCGCTCCTTACTGAATATTCGCATCCGCGCCAAAAAGGCATCATAGCCACCACAATAAAAGATGGCGACGAACTGCTCAAAGCCATCCTGACCGACGGCAACAACCAACTCATGCTCGCTACACTCAACGGACGCGCCAACCGCTTCCACGAGTCGACAATAAGATGCATAGGTCGTACAGGTGCTGGCGTTAGAGGCGTTACACTTGACGGACCAGACGACAAAGTGGTAGGCTTTATCGGAATAGGGGAGGGGGAACAAAACAACATCTTTGTACTCTCGGCCAAAGGCTACGGCAAACGCTCAGTAATTGACGACTACCGCATAACCAACCGTGGTGGCAAAGGCGTGCTCAACTTCAGAATAACCGAAAAAACAGGTCAGGTCATCTACATCGACAAGATAAACGACGACAACGACCTAATGCTCATCACACGTTCAGGCATAACCATACGCTTGGCAGCCAACGAAATAAATGTAATTGGACGTGCAACACAAGGTGTCAAACTCATCAACCTCAGCAAGCGCAACGATACACTCGCATCGGGTGCCGTAGTGCCTCATGATGATGAAGAAGAACACGAGCAAGTAGATGGCGAACTAACTGAAGAATTGCCAGAAAACACCGAAGAAGATACCGAAACAAAAGAATAACACAAATAAAAAAAGAAATTCATGAATAAACTCACATTAGTTGCGGCAGCACTGACAATGCTTTCTACTGTCGCATTTGGACAAAAGTCGAAAGTAAGTTCGGCAGAAAACGCCTACATCTTGGGCCAAATAGACCAAGCTACAGCCGACATTGAAGAGGCTCTAAACAACCCTAAGAGCCAAGACTTGGTGAAAACCAACCTCGTAGCAGCACGCATATTCAGCAAACGTGCAGTTGATGGAAAAGACGATGAAGGTGTTGTAAAAGGTCGTAAATACTTGGAAAGAGCCGTAGAAATAGACCAAACACCTGACAAAAAAGGCAAAACAGGCAAAGAAGCAAAAGCAATAGCCAAAGAGTATATTACATACTCAGCCAATGCTGCAAACTTTGGTGTCAACTGTTTCAACAATCAAAACTACAATGCAGCCAAAATAGCCTTCATCAATGTTGTTTGGGCCAATAGTCATGCTGAAAACTATTCAGAAGTAAACGACTCAGTGTTCATCTACAACGCAGCTATTGCATCAATGCAAGCTGAAGACTACGAAACAGCAGCCATCTACTTCGATAAATGTATTGACGTAGACTATGATGGTCCGATGTCGGCACTGCGTGTAAACTACTGCTATGAACAGACCAATGCATCAACTGAGAAAAAAGAGGCAAACCTGAAAAAAGGCTTTGAGAAATATCCAGAGAACAAAGATGTGTTGATAACACTTATAAATTATTATATCAATGCACAACGCAACGAAGATGCACTTGTATATCTCAATGAAGCAATAGCAAAAGATAGTGACAACCCACAATTCTACTTTGCACGTGGCTGTTTGTATGAGAAAATAGACACTAAAGCAGCTATTGATGACTATCAGACAGCACTTGCTAAGAAACCTGACTTCTTCAACGCACTCTACAACATAGCTGTAGTATATTACAACCAAGGTGTAGAAGTTACTACTAATGCCAGCAGCGAACGCGACCAAAAGAAGTATGATGCAATGCTAAAAGATGCAAATGTATTGTTTGAGCAAGCATTACCATATATGGAAAAAGCATCTTTGCATGCAGAAAACGTAGAAATCAAAAAGCAGTGTCTCGAAACAATAAAGAGCATCTATTACCGAATTGGCAAATATGAAAAGTCACAAGAGGTAGCTGATCAAATCAATTCTCTTTGATATTTGAGAAAATAAAATATTAGGCGCACTTTGTGAATGCAAAGTGCGCCTTTGTTTTTGTTGGTTATGGATAGTTTATTTGGACGCCAAAAAATCAGGCGTATAAGTCTCAAAAATAGAGTTCTGTGATGTAACTATATTTGTCTTAGAATTTATATTATGTTAAGGTGATAGATAAAATAGAGAGGGGATAGGTTTGGGAAACTTACTTGTATGTTGTTTTGCAATATGCTACAAATCTGATATTTACTCACATTTTTTTCGCATCTACAGAAAAATATCTCAAGTTTCGCAAATAGAAATGTTCTGCAAACAAGTCCCCAATATATGACCTTCCCATTAATTTTACTTTTTATCTCGCTTCGCTCAATCATCTTCGGGTCTGTGCCGACAGAAAAAGTAACAAAAAGAACTCGTCG
>CAJONN010000161.1 GCA_905235955.1 uncultured Marinilabiliaceae bacterium | reverse complement strand
CAACCGCGAGGTGAAAATCGGGTTCCGTGCTTATTGTTGGAAGACATTTTTTTGTTGTATTCCTTTCGCCACTTCGGGGCTACTTTACTTGCGAAACTTAAGTTAGTTACAGTTTCTCTTCTGCGCTTTTGAGCAATTTTTTGATGTCGCGATACTTAAATTTGCCAAAAAAAGAGACCATAACACCTCTTGCTGACACGGCATGAACCTCGGTAAGAGATGTCAGATGCTGCGCCACATACACCTTGACATTGACATCGGTATGCGTTGAAATGTCAACATTTTTGTAGTCTGACTTGCTCAAGACGTCGAGCGCTACGCCATAGAATGCATTGTTGTTTTGCATTGGCATCAGAACTATCATTTGGTCAATATCATTGATGAGTGTTTTGAACTCCTCTTTCATTTCGATATTGAAATATGTGAGCAATGCAAAAGCTTCTCGGCTAAATGTGGCCGTTTGTGTTTTGCAACTTTTGTTTATTTCGCTCACAACATTTTCATAGCTATTGCTTTGTGCCGTAGCAATAATGCAAAAAGAAAAAATAGAAAAAAGTGATACTAAAAATTTCATAAGCATTGCAATATGTTGGAATGGCAAAGATAGAGAATAACTTCTTCTGTTGCACAACAGACTTCTTGAGAGTTATATCTTTTCGCCAAAAGCCAAATCGCCAGCATCACCCAATCCGGGAACTATATATTTGTGCGAATTGAGAATGGGGTCGACAGCTGCTACCCAAAGTGTTACATCTTCGCCTTGCATGGCTTCGCAAAGATAGTTTACGCCTTGCTCTGAGCCTATTACGCTCATGATGTGTGTATGCTTGGGCGTGCCATAGCGTTTCAGTGCTTTGTAGGTTAGCTCAAGACTGGTACCTGTAGCAAGCATCGGGTCGCAAAGGAGCAATATTTTATTGTCGAGATTGGGCGTGGCAACATATTCGAGGTGTATATCAAATGTGTCAGGACTGGTATATTTGCGATATGCTGAGATGAAGCAGTTTTCGGCACGGTCAAAGACGTTGAGTACGCCGTTGTGCATTGGCAAACCTGCACGCAATATTGAGCCAACTACAATTTTGTCGGCTGGCAAGTTGACGGGAGCTGTACCAAGTGGTGTGCTAATGTCGGTGCGGGCATAGCGTAGGCGTTTGCTTACTTCGTATGCCATTAATGAGCCTATGCGTTCTATGTTTCGGCGGAAACGCATTTGGTCGGTTTGCACGTTTACATTTCTGATGTCGGCTAAGTAGTTGTTTATTACTGAGTCTTGCTGATTGATGGTTATAACTTGCATATTTCTTGAAAGTTAGTATAGTTTATTATGGTCAGAGTAGCTATAATACTTGTTGTCGGTTATGCTACTTGGCACTATTATTATGTGGTCTTGCAATGCAATGTCCATTGTTTTGCAGGCTTCAAATACGCGGTGAGTCAGTTTGTCGTCTTCAGTGCTGGGCATAAGTGTCCCTGACGGATGGTTGTGTGCCATGATGATGCTTGTAGATGATAGTTCTAAAGCTCGTTTTATTATCATTCGCACATCGCAAATGCTATAGTTTAAGCCACCAGTGCTGAGTGTTTCGATGCTTAGCATTGCGTTGCGTCGGTTGAGGTATATTATCATTACCTCCTCGTGGTCAAAGTCTGACAAGCGCGGATGTAGCTGCACAAAGGCATCTTTGCTGCTGGCTATGACTGGCTTGTCGCTGGGGCGTGTTGTTTCGCGGCGTCGACCGAGTTCGAGTGCTGCTAATATGTTTATGGCGCGCGCTTCGCCTATACCTTTAAATTTGCACAAGTCAGCAAACGATGCACTACCTAATGAGTGCAAATTGTCGTCGTAGCGCTTCAATATATTTTTGGCTACGTCAACAGCTGACATATTTACACTGCCCGAACCTATTATTATGCCCAAAAGTTCTGAGTTGGTTAGTGCCTTAGCGCCCATTGATAGTAGTTTTTCACGAGGGCGGTCTTGCTCAGCAAGGTCTTTTATTTTTAGGTATGATATTTCTTCGCTCATCAGCTGATAGTCTCTTTTTACATAGCAATAGCTGCCATGCTTGGGCAGCTACCGTTTTATTTTGTGCAATATGCATAATTTTTTTTGTGTATGTGGCATCAGTCGTCGAATTTTTCGCCTCTATAGCCTTGCTTAGGATTTTCGTGGTTGGTAATGTTGATGCTAAACTTCTGCATATCACTAAGTTTGTATATTGTTTTTTGCGGTATTGGCATATTGCTATATTGCTGAAAATAGAGCAGGCAAGCGTCGTGCCACCAACGTGCATCGTCGCGCTGAATGATGAAGCGGTTGTTTACATCGTCCCAATACTCGGCATCAACGTATGGTTTTATTCTTTTCCACGAGGCTATGAAGTGTTCGGTCATGGTAAGTCCGCGGTCGTAGTGGTAGCAGAGTTCGTTCCATAGCGTGCGCCCACTTTTCATTCGGTGTCTCCAACTTACGTGATGAAACCAAAGCAAATATTCATCGGGGCAGGTCGATATGCTGTTGTATTGTTGTGCTATCGGGTCGTTGTATTGTGATACGGCATTGGTGCCTGATGTTGTACGGTTGAAGCCTATTCCGTTGCGATCAGCTTTATGATAATAGGTTGGTGTCCAGTCGGTTCGGGTATTTTCTACGTTATTCCATGGTTCTGGTCCATAATGATGTCCCCATGCAAAGATGTTGTGCAGTCCGAGTGGCATCATATAGTCAACCATTGCTTCGCGGCTCTCCATCATCACGTCGACGATGGTATTTTCAGCATGTTGGGGCAAGTTTGGCATTGTTTGCCTTATCCATTCTTTGGCTATGCTGTCGGGCGCAAGTGTGCTATTCCACGCCATACGTCCGAAGGCATACCAGTTTGATTGGGCTATGGGATGACCGCACCAGTTTTTGTCAGAACCTACATTTGACACTCCGGCTATTACTGTTTTGCTTGTGTAGGCTGATTTGGCTTGCGTTATGGCAGCAATGGTAGAGCTTGCTCCATTTCTATAAGTGTCGGCCATAAGTGTTTCGGTCCACAATGTTGGAAGGTAGCAAAGATGATTGGCTGCACCAGTATACTCCTGTGTTATAGGTAGTTCAAGAGCCATTTGCGTTTGCTTTAGCGCACCAAATAGTGGGTTGTATGGTTCGCGAGGCAAGAATCCTATTGGTCCGTTTTTTATCTGAATAACAACATTCGATGCAAATTGTCCATCAAAGGGCACAAACTCGGCATAGGATTGTTTTACACGGTCGATATCAGAGGGCGAATATACATAAGCTCGCCACAGCACTATGCCACCGTATGGGTTGAGCGCATTGGCAAGCATGTTGGCACCATCTACATGTGTACGATTGTAGTCGAGCGGACCGGGCAGACCTTCGCTATTGGCTTTGACAAGGAAACCGCCAAAGTCTGGTATGAGCGAATAGATATTTTTCACCTTATCGCGCCACCAACGACACACGGCTGGGTTGAGAGGATCAGCATTGGACAAACTGCTAAGCTTGATAGGCGATGAAAAGTTGACCGATAGGAATACTCTGATGCCAAATGGGCGAAGTATGTCGGCTATTTTAGCTACTTTGGGCAGATAGTTGATAGACAGAATGTCGGGCGAAGCGTTGACATTGTTGATGACTATAGCATTGATGCCCACTGAGGCATTAGCACGAGCGTATTTCACATATTGGGTAATGTTGTCTTTGTCAAACACATCCCAACTCCAAATAGAGTTGCCTGCAAAGCCTCGTTCTACGGTGCCATCTAAGTTATCCCAGTGGTCGAGCATACGATAGTCGTATGATGGCACTTCGCGTTGTGCCTTTATCTGTGTGGCATTGGTATTTTGCTGTCGAAGCAATTCATACACGCCATATAGCAGTGCCACATCGGTTTGCGCTTGCACTACAATATGCTGCTGGTCGGGTGTCAGAATTTGATAGCCATCATGTCCCAAGGCATTATCTGCAACTATTTGTAGTTCAACATTTTCAGCCAAATAGAAGTCAGCAAGTTCGTATTTAGCCCTTTTGAGTGTGTTGGTAGTGTCGGCCATCACTATATGGGCTGTTCGGAGCTGTTCGGGCGTGTGATGCTGAAACCATAACATCGATTCGTCGAAGCCAAGCATAGGCTCTTGGTTGCACGATGTGCCAACTATGAGTATGCTCACTACCACTATATATGCCAACAATTTAAGTGTCATAATGTGCCCCGAAACTATGCTGATTTGTCTACAAAAAACATTTAGATATACCTAAAAAAATGTGTATGTTGCCAATAATATGCTCCATATAGCCTTAGATTTTATGCAAATATATCTCTTTTACGATTAACATTTATACACTTTTGCAAGGAAATTTTTACATTTTTTATCTTTTCTACTAATAATGTTGCACAACAGCTATTGTCAGTCGACTCGTCAAAATTTATTTTACATTCTTACTCAAGTTTCGCAAGTGAAAAACGCACAGAAAATAAGAATGGGCGAAGGGGAATATAACCACCAAATTGCTTCCAACAATAAGCACGGAACCCGATTTTCACCTCGCGGTTGTCGCCTTTGGCACGGAGCGTTAAGAAAATTATCG
>CAJONN010000160.1 GCA_905235955.1 uncultured Marinilabiliaceae bacterium | reverse complement strand
TCGCTACGATAATTTTCTTAACGCTCCGTGCCAAAGGCGACAACCGCGAGGTGAAAATCGGGTTTCGTGCTTATTGTTGGAAGGCTATTTGTTGGGTATGTTTCTTTCGCCCATTCTCATGGCTTATTTTCTGTGCATTTTTCACTTGCAAAACTTGAGTAAATATATAACTTTGTCAGCAGATGAAAAAGATAGTTGTCATATTTTCGATGCTCATCTGCACATTGGTAGTTGGTTTGTTGTTTCAGCCAACTATCGATGCATCGCACACTAAGGTTGCTACTTGTTCACAATCAGCCATTTGCACCATTAGCGCACCAGAACTTAGTTGCGTAACGACGCTTACTCATGTGCCTACTGTGCCAATGGCCAAAACATGCAGTATAGGCTTTGGTAGTAGCAATAGTAGTTCGGTTAGGCTACATCGTAACACGCAGATAATGCATTGCAATACAGTATCTTACATTAGAGAGTGTATTTATAAGCGCCATATATCGTTTGAGCGCAATGTCTTCACTTTGCAGATAGAATACAACATCTATCGGCTTTGTCGCATTCTGTGTTAGTCGTCCGTTTTTTTTGAGTTATAAGTTGTAAAAATGCCAAAGTGGCAAGGGGTACGTACGCCTTTGTTTGTACCCAAAACCAATGCATATATTGCAATGGTAATAAATTGATACACAATAAAATAAAAACAGAAAAAATGGATAAAACAATAGAAAGCATCATATCGCCATGGCAAAATGATGTAGCAGAAGTGAGAAATTGGAACAACACAATATTCGGCATAATACTCATTGGCATAAGCATAGCAATCATAGCATTCCCGATGCTCGACAATGCTGGAACCAACATTATCTATTGCCTTGTTGGTGGCATAACACTGCTTGGCATAGGCACATACCTCATTGTAGCGCATGGCAATCACTTGGTCTATTTGCCTACCCAAAGTGCAATAAAGGTGCAGCACCAATACATCAACTTTTCAGAGTGGGGCAAGAATAAAAACAATGTTGACCCATCGCAACCCATACCATTCGATGGTGAGGGCATGATACGCATCGACAAACTTACATCTGCCGACGGACAGTTTAGCGTTTGTGCCATAAGTCAGTTTGTTGAATTCGACTACAAAATACTTCACACACATCGCGTCAAATAAAGCCGTATAACGCACCACTCAAAGCACAGGCAGCATCTGAGTATATTGATGATATGCCTGTGCTTGTTTTTGTCAGAAAATGCTCGTTGTTTGTTAATTCTTCGTAAAATAAAATGCCAAAAGCATAAATATAGGCATGGTTTTTGATAACTTGCGATTGATTTCAAAAAAGACCAGATTGACTACCATTTTTTCTGACCGTAACATTATGTGCCATAGATTAGTAAAAACAGACAACAACAGACAGAATATGAAATATTTGTATAGTTTATTATTACTCATTCTACCATTGAGCATTTTGGCTCAATCACCTACAACCTACAGTTCGGGTTTTGCAGTGTCAAAAAACCATTTGGTCACTAGCTTCCACACTGTAAAGGGTTTTGATGGCGTGCTTGTTACGGGCATCAATGGCGATATGAGCCAAGGCTATATTGCCAAAGTTGTTGCCACCGATGCACCCAACGATATTGCTCTGCTCAAAATTACCGATGGCAATTTCTCTGGCTTTAGTCAGTTGCCCTATTCATTCAAAAAAACTGATGACGTAGTAGGCGCAGCAACAACAGCCATAGGATATGGCAAGCTGAGCGAAAACAACAAAGTGAGCAGCATCGAAGGTAAAATATCTGTCAATAGTGGCATAAGTGGCAGTGCTGACCACTTCCAAACTACTATGTCAACTGCAAGCTACAATGCTGGCGCACCCATAGTCAACAATGCTGGCGACGTGATAGGTATGGTGGTTTCGTATGTATACAACAATAAAAACATCAACTTTGCCACAAAGAGTAAAGCAATAACTAAATTGCTGATATCAAAGCAAATAGTGCTTCCACAAGGTACAGGACTCAAAGGACTGAAAGGCAACCAACGTATAGCAAAAATGCAAAGTGCTACTTGTATGGTGATGTGCTTCAAAGGTGGCGTAGGCACAGTAAGTGATTTTATCGCAGCTAAAACATCTAAAATAGCAAAAAGCAATATTGTCAATGGTCATGAGTGTGTCGACCTTGGACTTAGTGTGCGTTGGGCTACTTGCAACATTGGCGCATCGGCTCCTGAAGACTTTGGACAATTCTTCTCGTGGGGCGAAACAAAAACCAAAAAGAACTTTACCCCCGGCGACTATACCTACAAGAGAGAGATAGCCAACTCATGGATAAACATTGGCGATGACATAAAAGATACAAAATACGACGTAGCTAAAATAATATGGGGCAACGATTGGCGTTTGCCTACCGCTGTTGAGGTGCGCGAGTTGCTTGATAAGTGCGAATGGCAATGGATAGAGGAGAATGACAAGAGTGGCTACAGAATTACTGGTCCTAATGGCAACTCCATCTTTTTGCCAGCCGCTGGCGTAAAGATGCTCGACGAAACATATTATGAAAATTCATACGGCTATTATTGGACCAGCAACATCAGCCCATCAGACGCAGGCAATGCCTACAATCTCTACTTCTTTTCATCATATAAAGGTGTAGACTCGGTGCGTCGCTATTTTGGACATGTAGTGCGTGGTGTAACGGAATAAGACTGAGATATTCAACTAAAAACAAAATAAGGCTGTACTTCATAAAAAGAGTACAGCCTTGTTTGTATAAATATCATAAAGCCCCCCCAAAGCTCTAATTCTCAATAATATTGAGCATTTTAACTGTGGCTTTGATGGCAGCTTCTGTTTGGTCAGCATCCAAGCCACGAGTGCGTAGCTCTTGCCCTGCATTGTTCCAACATATAACCGTTTCAACCAATGCATCGGTTTTGCCACCGGGAGGTATTGATACTTTGTAGTCTGACAATATTGGGTGTTGTTTGCCCAGTTTGTCGTATATCTTCCATAGGGCTTTCATAAATGCATCGTATTGTCCGTCGCCAGCCGATGTCTCTTCATACTCTTTGCCATGAATGCTAATGCGCACCGTAGCTACCGGATGCAGTCCGCGAGTAAGGCTGAGGCTGTAGTTTACCACGTGTATGTTGTCTGGGCGACTACCTGCCTGATTGCCACCGCGCAATACATCGGAGATGATGAACGGTAGGTCTTCAGTTGTTACATTTTCTTTTTTGTCGCCAAGCTCAATGACGCGTTGCGTTACAAGTTTTATCTGCTCAGGACTTAGGTGAATGCCAAGTTCTTCGAGGTTTTTGTTGATGTTGGCTTTGCCCGATGTTTTGCCAAGTGCATATTTGCGTACGCGGCCAAAACGTTCTGGTAGCAACTTGTTGACGTAGAGTTCGCCTTTGTTGTCGCCATCAGCATGAATGCCAGCACATTGCGTAAAAACTGAGTCGCCCACAAGTGGTTTGTTGTCTGGTATGCGTATGCCACTAAGTGTTTCAACCATTCGGCAGATGTATGTCAGGCGATGTTCGTCGAGGTTGTTTTCTATTTCGAGTTGGTCGTTGAGCAGTCCAACAACACTTGCAAGCGGAGCGTTTCCTGCACGTTCGCCCAAGCCGTTGACGGTGGTGTGAATACCCTGAATGCCAGCTTTCACAGCGCTATATACATTGGCTGTTGCCATATCGTAGTCGTTGTGAGCGTGGAAGTCGAACAACAACTGCGGATACATCTCTATCATCTGTTTGCAGAAGATGAGTGTTTGGTCTGGACACAGAATGCCAAGTGTATCGGGCAACATAAAGTGCCTAATGGGCAAGTGCTGCAAGTGGTCGAGCATATACTTCACATAGTCGGGCGAGTGCAACATGCCGTTCGACCAGTCTTCAAGATAGATGTTCACCTCCAAGCCCTTTTTGACGGCCATTTCCACATTGTGTTTTATGTCGGATAGATGCTCTTCAGGTGTCTTCTTGAGTTGCATTGTTACGTGGCGCAACGAGCCTTTGGTGAGCATATTGATGACCTTGCCTCCAGCATTGGCTATCCAATCTATCGACACGCCATTGTCAACAAATCCCAATGCCTCTACGCGTCCCAAATGACCATTCTGATGTGCCCACGAGCAGATGTTGCCAAATGCTTCCAATTCGCCCGACGACACACGTGCTGAGGCCACTTCGATGCGGTCTACATGAATGTCATCGAGCAGGAGCTTGGCAATGGTTAGCTTCTCGTTGGCATTGAACGATACGCCGGCCGTCTGTTCGCCATCGCGTAGTGTTGTGTCAAGTATTTCGATCATTATTTTATCAAAATATCAAAATGTGGGCACCGGTTCGTTGTAGAGCTTAACAAAAACCTCGCGTGCCGGAACCCTAATAACATTGCCCTTTTCGTCGGCCTGAATCAATACCTCATTTTTCATCGCTTTCTCGCGAAGCATTCGATATTCGGCAAGTTCGAGACCTTTTTCGATTTTTTTGCTTAACTCGCTCAAACTTTCTTCGGTGTTATCTGCATTAATGTTTGACATAGCTCTTTATTTCTGAAAATAAAACCTTATCATATACCTTAATATCAGTCTGATAGCCACCTTCTGCAATGCATCGCCGAGGCGTAAGAGAATTGCA
>CAJONN010000159.1 GCA_905235955.1 uncultured Marinilabiliaceae bacterium | reverse complement strand
CTCAAACAGAAAATCGTTTTTAACGCTTCGCTACGATAATTTTCTTAACGCTCCGTGCCAAAGGCGACAACCGCGAGGTGAAAATCGGGTTCCGTACTAATTGTTGGAAGGCAATTTGTTGGTTGTATTCTTTCGCCACCTTCTGTGCCTCTTGCAAGACTTGAGTTATTTTCCCTTCAAAATCTATCCAATCACTATCATCTACATTCAAAAAAACAAAAAATACGATTTATTTCATACTTTTTATATCAAAAAAAGTATATCAAGATTAATTTTGCTACGTATTATACCAATATGTATTTTTTTTGACCAAATAACCATACGATTAATCTATTGTTTTTGCAAAGATGATTCATGACTTAGGTATTATTATGTTAGTAGCTGGAGCTACAAGTTTATTATCCAAATGGCTCAAACAGCCTGTTGTTTTGGGGTATATAGTAGCCGGATTGCTTGCCGGACCGTATTTGTGTGGCAGTTCGTGGGTTAATGTTGAAAGTGCTGAGACATGGGGACAAGTGGGTGTTATTTTCTTACTCTTCACACTCGGATTGGAGTTCTCGTTTAAGAAACTAATACAGATGGGCTCTACGGCTTTTATTGGCACCCTCACTATTGTTGTTGGCATGATGAGTGTTGGCTTTATGCTGGGGCATCTGATGGGTTGGTCAAATATCAACTCACTATTTTTGGGCGGAATGCTCTGTATGTCGTCAACTACCATAGTTTTCAAAGCTCTCGACGACCTCGGACTACGCCAACAGAAGTTTGCCGGCATCTGTTTTGGCATTTTGGTTGTTGAAGATTTGTTTGCCGTTGTGCTAATGGTATTGTTGGCATCAATAGCTGTCAATCAGCAATTTAATGGTGGCGAGATGATAACACAGGTGCTCAAGTTGGTGGCATATCTGCTTTTTTGGTTTGTTGCTGGCATTACGCTTATTCCTTCACTACTAAAAATATGCCGTAAACATCTCAACGATGAAACTATGACCATTGTTGCCATTGGTCTATGTCTGGGTATGGTGTTGATAGCTAAAATGGCTGGTTTTAGCGAAGCACTCGGAGCCTTCGTTATGGGTTCCATTTTAGCAGAAACTGTTGAATGTGAACGCATTGAGAGGCTTATGTCGCCAATAAAAAACTTGTTTGGTGCCATATTTTTTGTGTCGGTTGGTATGATGATTTCACCCGCAACTTTGGCTGAATATTGGATGCCTATTAGCATCATTACGCTTACTGTTATTTTAGGACAAATAATTTTTGCTACACTTGGCATCACACTATCTGGTCAGCCACTGAAGTTGGCTATGCAGTCGGCATTTGCACTCACACAAGTGGGCGAATTTGCATTTATTATAGCACAGTTTGGCGAGTCGATAGGCGTAACGGAGAAATTTCTCTACCCCGTTGTTGTTGCAGTATCAGTTATTACAACATTCCTGACGCCTTACACTATACGCCTTGCCGAACCTACATACGCTGTATTTGAACGTATTTTGCCCGAACGTATTTTTGGTAAAATAAGCAATTTGTCGCAGAGTAAAAGCACCATTGCGCAAGAGAGTTTGCTTGTGCAACTACTCAAGAAGGTGGGGCTGACGGTGCTGATATATGGCATTATAAGTGTTTTTATCATTGCTTTTTATCAAAAAGTGGTGTCGGTACACATCATCAATATAGCCAACAGTTTTTTGCCAACCAACTTGGAGTGGATAAGCCGTCTTGTGGCTATGGCATTGCTACTTTTTGTTGTTTCGCCATTCATTTTCAAACTTGTTACCGGACAATTAAATGCAGAGGAGGCTACCAAACTGAGAGGCGACGAATCGTTTCAGCGTGCACCGCTACTTGCCATTTTCTGCCTCAGAGTTATTTTGAGTATGGTTATAGTTATCTTCTGTGTAAACCAGTATTTTCATCTCACCATACTTATGCTTGCAGCTACGGCTATCATCATCATATTGGCTATTCTCTTTTCAAACAAAGTGAGCAAACGCTCTGTTTACATTGAGCAACATTTTATTGACAACCTCTCAGCACGCGAACGCGAACAAGAGAAGAGCCGCCCCGTAAAACGCGAACTTGAGGCTGCATTTCTAAACTACGAGCTTCATTTGGCCGACTTTGAACTTGCGCCAGAATCAGAATATTGTGGCAAACATCTTTCGCAGCTCAACTTGCGACATGCGTGCGGTGTAAACGTTGTGCGCATCATACGTGGTGGCATCAATATCAATGCACCAAGTGGCAGAGAGTCGCTCTACCCACACGACCGCATTGTAGTGGCTGGCTCTGATGATCAGATTTTGCTTTTTCAGCAAAAACTCAACGATGCCAACCGTGCCGATATATCAGCATTGGAACGACACACACCAATGTCGCTCGAACTTTTGCAGATACAAACCGAAATGCCATTTTGCGGACATACACTCAATGAGTTTAGGCATGGCGGAGGCACTGTGCAATGTGTAGTGCTTGGAATAGAAAAAAATGGCGTCACCACTATGAATCCGACCCCTGACACACTCCTATGCGAAGGCGATACACTTATACTTGCTGGAGAAAAGGAACAAATAAAACAATTGCTACCCTAAAAAAATAAAAACTAATGACACGGTTACTCACACTCTTATCTGTCATCATATCAACACATTGCATGTGTTCATCGTGCAACAGAACAGAAAGCAACTCTTCAGCAACAAAAGCTACTGAAGTGGTAAAGAGCATAAAAAACAACACCACTTTTACGCTCAGCAACAAACACATAACTGGCACACTCGACTTCACATTGGCTGGCAATGGAGCCATAGCACTTGAGCTATCGCCAGCTTACATCAACTGCGAAATAATATTTGTTGGCTGCGTGTTTGAAGATGACGTAATAGCATTTGCCACCATTGGCGAACATAAACAAAATGTATACTCATCGTTTCAGCGCAACATAACATTTCGCAACTGCACATTCAGCAAAAGCCTCAATATGCAACAAGCTGAAATAAACGGACACTTCAGTTTCGACAACTGCCACGTAATAGGCGAAGCTAACTTTAGCGGACTATCAGTCAACGAAGCCTCAATAACCGAATCAGCCTTCGACGACAATGCCTACTTCATCAGTGCCAACTTCAATCGTCGGACATCGTTTGCCAAAACAACATTCACCCGCGATGCCATATTTCAATATGCCCACTTCAACAACATCAGCACCTTCACCGATGCACATTTTGGCGGATACACCGACCTCTCAAACGCCTACTCCAATGCATTGTTTGACCTTACCAATGCTCGCTTTGGCGGACGCACTACCTTACTCAATGCCACATTCATCGGACAATTGAAAATGGCAAAATGCCTATTCTCTGACAACCTAAGCATTACACAATGCCAACTTTTGGGCGGAATAAACTTCACAAATGCCCACCTAAGCAAAATATTTGAATTCTCTGACAACATTGTAGCTTCTGTTCCTGACTTTTCGACCATTAGCAAAGGAGAACAATGCCACACCGAGATAGAGAACAACACAACTTTTCAACCCATACAAATAAACCTATAAGCCATATGAACTACATCAAAAACATCTCACTTGCCCTCTGCACAAGCCTCACACTCACTGCTTGCGACGAAGAGACACTCGATACCGTTCTGACTGTAATAGACTACATACTAAGCGATGATGGCACCACCATACGCACATCAGACGGCACATACTTAGGTTGGCTCGAAGAAGACGAACACACAGAAACTATTGAAGACGACATAGACCTCAATGGCACTGACAATAACCTCACTGACGACAATCTGCCTACCAAAGTTGACCTGAGCAAAAACCTACCTCGCATTGGCGACCAAGGACAATATGGCACTTGCGTAGCGTGGGCTACTGCCTACAACTGTCGCACTTGGCTCTATGCCAAAACACATGGACTAACAACCAACCAGCTCACCGACCAAACAACATTCTCGCCTGCCGACGTATTTATGGCCATCGACAACCAATACAAAGGCTCAAACTGTGGCGGCACCAACTTCCGCTATGCCTTTGACGTGATGCAACAACGCGGTGTAGCCACACAATCTGACGTGCCATACGCCTCGCTCGACTGCTCATGCTACCCATCGAAAGTTGCAACAACTGCAGCCAACAACTACAAAATAAAAGCATATCGCGAAATAAACATTAGAGACATCAACACCATCAAGCGCTACCTCGCCAATGGTCGTTTGGTAGTTTTTGGTGCGAAACTTGGCGACGAATTTATGTATACCAATGATGCTACAGTGCTCACAAAGCAAACTACATTCAAATCGACCGGTCAGCACGGCTACCATGCTATGGTATGTAGCGGCTACGACGACAACAAAGGTAGCAACGGAGCCTTTCGCGTAGTCAATTCATGGGGCACATCGTGGGGCGACAATGGCTACATTTGGGTTGACTACAAATTCTTTACAAGCAAAGAATTTGCCTACACTGGCTTTGTAGCATATGGTATGGACGAAGATATAAAAGTAGACGACAACGTAGTAGTAAACACCACATCAGGCTACGACATTGTACCACTTACACTTAGCGACATCGACTACGACGACAAAACCGACCCCGACTCTGAAGATGCAACATGGCGCTCGATAATATACAATGTATACAA
>CAJONN010000158.1 GCA_905235955.1 uncultured Marinilabiliaceae bacterium | reverse complement strand
CGGAGTGGCAACAGCGACGAGTTCTTTTTGTTACTTTTTCTGTCGGCACAGACCCGAAGATGATTGAGCGAAGCGAGATAAAAAGTAAAATTAATGGGAGAGTCGCATTTAGAAACTTGCTTACAGTACGTTTTTATTTGCGAAATTTGAATTACACGTAATCTGCTGATTATTAGTTTTTTGTGGAAATAAAAACGACATTTGACATACAATAGAAAAAATAAAAAATAATATAATGTTTATCAAGAAAAATTGGTCGGTGCCAAAAGGTGTAGCACCAACAGAAATGGACAAAATAATACTTCGTTACCAAAAAGAGGGGTATCTTGTACCCAAACGCAAACTCATCAAAACACCTGAACAAATTGAGGGTATACGCAAAAGTGGCGAACTTAACACTGCCCTCCTCGATATGGTAACAACAGAGATAAAAGAGGGCATGACCACTGGCGAACTCGACAGAATTATACACCAATTTACCCTCGACCATGGCGGTATACCCGCACCGCTCAACTATGAAGGCTATCCAAAGAGCTCATGCATATCTATCGACAATGTTGTATGCCACGGCATCCCTGACGATAATACATTTTTTAAGCCCGGACAAATTGTAAATGTCGATTGCACTACCATTCTTAATGGCTACTTTGCCGACGCATCGCGTATGTACATTATTGGTGGCGAAACTACACCTGAAAAACAACGACTCGTAGACGTTACACTTGAGTGTTTGCAAATAGGTATGCAAGAGGCTAAACCTTATCGCTTTGTGGGCGACATAGGATATGCTATTCAGTGCCATGCACAGCAAAACGGATATAGCGTAGTGCGCGAACTTTGTGGACATGGTGTCGGTGTTCAGTTCCATGAAGAACCTGAAGTTACGCATTATGGCAGACCCAAAACTGGTATGCTCCTTGTGCCCGGTATGGTATTCACCATTGAACCAATGATAAATATGGGTAAAAAAGAGGTGCATTTTAGTCGTGAAGATGGCTGGACTGTAACTACACGTGACGGATTGCCTTCGGCTCAGTGGGAACACACTTTCTTGATGACCGAAACTGGGCTCGAAATATTGACGCATTAACCACCCTTTTTTCTCAAAAAAAACAGAGTGATAGTGCGAATTGTTGTTGTTCAGCTACTTATAGCTTTTGTTTCAGTCGCTATGTGGGCGCAACATATCTTGCCTCCCATAGTGCCTGAAGTGGTTTTGTATGCTTCGTCGGGTTACGCTCCGCTTGGCGATTTGTCAAGAGTAAACATCAATATCTATGATGCTCGCACTGCCGACAATGAAGATATACTCCCATTCTTCGATCGCTACATCGATGGATTGCAAAAGGTTCACCCATCGGTGCTGAGCAACAAGCATTTGCCTTCGCACCTCATAATTGTGGCATCAACACCAGCTGAAGTAGCTCAGGTTGTAAAAAGTATTGGACAATATATGTCACGAATACGCTATAGAGGCAATATAAAAACATATTTGCTCTATAGTGGCGATGCGGCAGAACTTTCATCAATGTCGCTAACCAACATTATGGCTATTTTTGCTCCACAAGCTCATTGTGACCATCCGTTCGACCTGCTCACACAAGCTCTTTTTGGCGGCATCGACATAGCCAACCACACCGAGTGGCTCTCGCTCGATGGGGGCAGGCTTAGTTCTGTGTCGCAAAGCAAAGTTAGGCTTGGCTACGGCACACCTGAAAGTGTTGGCATGAGCACAGCCTTGCTCTCGTCTATTGACGATATTGCTTCAAAAGCTATAAGCACAGGGGCTACTCCCGGATGCTACGTAATGGTTGTAAAACAAGGAGTTGTGGTTTGGAACAAAGGCTATGGACATACAAGCTACAAAAATGACATAGAGGTAGATGCACATCATCTTTACGATTTGGCTTCGGTGTCGAAAGTGATTGGTACACTGCCTATTGTGATGCAACTTTTTGACAATAATAAGCTGAATGAAACTATGGAGCTTGGCTCTTTTTTGCCACATCTCAACATCGACAAACAGAGCATTAGCATAGAAGAGTTGCTACTTCACAGTTCCGGACTGCCAGCAGGTATACCACACTATCAACTTTGTGTAGATTCTACGTCGTTTGAGCCGCCTCTTTATAGCAAAAAACGAAAGGCCAACTACATTACACAGATTGATGCCAATGTCTACATCAACGCCAATGCAAAGCTCAAACCAATATTTGCTCCTCAAAGGTCAGAGCAATTTCCAGTGCCAATAACCGACCATCTTTTTGCTTCTGACAGCTTGCGCAATGCCATACTTAGCTACATCGACAATGTTGGTATGCTCAAGAAAACTTATCGTTACAGCGACCTCAATTTTATCTATCTGCAAGAGGTGGCTGAGAAGATAACCAACAAAAAACTCAACGAGCTCTTCGATACTTATATAGCTCGTCCGCTTGGCATTAGGCGACTACTCTACACACCACTCGACAAATACAATGTAAGCCAAATGGTGCCTACTGAAGATGATAAATACTTCAGGCAGACGCAATTATGCGGTACTGTGCACGATCCTACAGCTGCTCTTTTAGGTGGTGTGGCTGGCAATGCCGGACTATTTGGTACAGCCAACGAAGTGGCAAAAATAGCGCAGATGTATCTCAATAAAGGTACGTATGGAGGCGTCAACTTGATAAGTGCCGATGTAGTAACCAAATTTACCCAACGCAACCTGACATCATCGAGGCGTGGCTATGGTTTTGATAAACCCGATCGTAATGGTGGCGGACCTGTTACTCCAATGGCTTCAAGCGAGTCGTACGGACATAGCGGATTTAGTGGTACGTATGTTTGGATAGATCCTAAATATGACCTTATCTACATTTTTCTCTCAAACCGTATTCACCCCAATGTCTACAACAATAAACTGACGCAAAATGCAGTCAGAAGCAAGGTGCATGAAGCGGTTTATAATGCGATAAGGGAGAATTATACATTATAAAGCACGACTCTTCACCATAAATTATGGAAAACAGAGTCGTGCTATGATACTACAATTACAATACTGTTAGCCAACCTTTAACATCTTTGTCTTGACCTTTGTTGGCAAACGAAACATAATAGCCACCCTTCATCGGATTTGGAATGCCAATTAAGATAGGCAAATCGACCAAAGTTTCATCGTATGGGATGGTGAATGAAAAATCAACAGACTCACCGGGTGCGATGCTTGTAATGTCCCAGTCGGTTTCCAAAGAATTGAACGCTGCATTGTCCTTTGCAAAGGCAATAGATACTGGCCATTTGTAATAAAATGGTGCAACGCCAGTGTTTTTGATAGTTACTGCAACCACCAACTCAGAGCCCAATGATTGGAGTGAGGCTGATGTTGCTGTGAAAGAATATCCCAACATATCTGATGCTGCGAGAATCAACTGAGGGTCTTGTTGCAACGTGAAAGCTTTGTTGAACAAAAGCGATGAAACATGAAACTCCTCAACACGGCTCTTGTATTTTGCCAAAACCTCCTTATTGCCACAATTTTCAATAAACGATTTGCCCTCAGGTGGTGCAAATTCGCCAGTTATCATGCTATTAACCCAATGACCCGGCAACGATGAATTGGTTGAAAGCATTTTGCGGAAATAATTATCGTCATTATCGCTATAAAGCATATCATTGTAATAACCCAAATTATCATAATCGGCAACACCCGGACGACTCGGTGAACGCACAGAAATACAAGTCTTTGAAAAACTCTCTGAAAATGTCTTGAAAAAAGTTTTCCATGTATTGTCGTTAATCTTCTGTCCGTTTTTGTTGACCTCACAATAATAAATGTGTTGTTCGGCATAATGTCCAATAATGCCCGTTTCGAGGTTGGCAATACGTGCATCGCCATCGTATTTAGCCGCCAACTCCTTTATAAAATACAAAATCTGCGACAAGAGACGTTGGTCGTTATAGTCGGGTGATTTGCCACTGTACGAACCTGTAGTGTAATTGTACATTTTGACAGAATTTATTAAGAAGTTAGGCAAATTGAGCCCTTTGCCAGTGTCGTCAATAATGAACCTTACAATGGCCTGATGACCACGCTTTTGCGCAGCATTAAGCTTCGACTCAAATTTTGAGAAATTGCATGTATTTTCTGCAGTCAGAACATCGCTAAACGCCACCGGAACATATTCAAGACTACATGGTACACCATTTTTCACTGAGCCTTCCCAAACGGCAAAACCTTTTAGCGGATTTGCATTGTTGACTGTTGAATATTCAACATTATCGTCAGACCTCAGAATGGTGTTATGCGCCTTAATGTTGTTGGTGTTTTCATCTTTTTCATCTTCAATGTTGTTATCGTTGGTTTCAATATTTTGAAACTCTTCTGCTTCAAACTTGTCATCATCGCTACTGCATGATATGCACGACATAAGTGCAATGAACAAGCACAACTGTAGTTTTTTCATTATAAAAATAGTTTTTGTTAAAATATGCGCAAAAGTAATATTTTAAGTGTAGAAATTTTATGTGAACTAATGTTTTTTATCAATTATTAACTTTGAACAAAATAATACTAACTCAAGTTTCGCAAGTAAAGTAGCCCCGAAATGGCGAAAGAAATACAACAAAAAAATGTCTTCCAACAATTAGCACGGAACCCGATTTTCACCTCGCGGTTGTCGCCTTTGGCACGGAGCGTAAAGAAAATTATCGTAGC